>JALNXT010000003.1 GCA_023230245.1 Candidatus Cloacimonadota bacterium | reverse complement strand
GAGCATCTCAAAACAGTGCACTAATCGCCTTCTCCACGGGGATAATCGACAAGCTGAACGAAGACGAACTTGCCGCCGTGGCAGGACACGAATTTAGCCACATCACCAATGGCGATATGGTTACCATGACTCTCTTGATGGGCATTGTGAATACCTTCGTGATGTTCTTTGCGCGCATTATTGCCTTTGCTTTGGACAACGCTCTGCGCGGTGATAACCGTGGGGGTGGCTTGGGTTATTTTGGCTATTTTATGGTAGTTATGCTGCTGCAGAACGGCTTGATGCTGCTTGCCTATATTCCCATTTCTGCCTATTCCCGCTTTCGGGAGTTTCGCGCCGATGCAGGTGCAGCACATCTTGTAGGTGCTGTGCCAATGATAGAAGCCCTAAAAAAAATCAGCCTTGCCTACTTTCCCGATAAACGCAGCGATTCCTATGCGATGGCAAAGATAAGCAATCGACGCAAGGTATCCCTTTTTTCCACCCACCCTTCTTTGGAAGCCCGCGTTAATAGGCTTCAGGCGATGATGTGAAACAACTCTTCGAACTAAAAATAGAGAAACTTGCCATGGGCGGCTTTGGTATCGCCTATCACGATAGCAAGGCTATATTCGTGCCTTACACAGCCCCCGGTGACGTTGTGGACGTGTATGTTACCCACGAACGCAAAGACCACAGCTTTGCCAAAGTTAGCCGTTATGTCAGCCGTGGCGAAGCTTATACCGAGCCTGGCTGCGATGCCTTTGGGGGAGATAATCCTTGTGGCGGTTGCGACTGGCTGATGCTGGATTACCAGGCGCAGGTGGAGCATAAAAACACCTTGATAGAAGGTTTGTTTTCCCACTTTATAGATCCCGCCAAGATTTACCCCACCATCGCTTCACCTCTGCCCAAACACTACCGTAACAAGGTATTTATGCCCGTGGGGAAAGATGGCTACAAGAAACTTAGCTACGGCATCTATGCACGTTGGTCGCATCGCATTGTGCCACACGCAGCTTGCCACAACCATCCGCCGGTGTTCGACAGTATCGCCCAGCGAATCATGCAGCTTTGCCAGAAGGCTAAAGTGGAAGCATACGACGAGACAAGCCATACCGGTAGTTTGCGGCATATCGGTTTCCGCTGTTCCAGCGACCTCAGCGAAATACTGGTGGTGCTGGTAACCCGCAGTGCTAAGCTGCCTTTCTCCGGCTTGCTGGTAAAACAGCTTACGGATGAGTTCCCAGCCATAAAGGGCATTGTGCAAAACATCAACCGCGAACACGGCAACATTATCCTTGGCGACGAAGAAAAAGTGCTGTATGGCAGAGATTATATCTTCGATACGCTTAGCAACACCAAGTTTCAGATTAACTATCGCAGCTTCTGGCAGATAAATATCGGCACCATGGAACTGATTATGGATAGCATCCGCAGCAGAATGAATCCCAATGCCAATGTGCTGGATGCCTTCTGCGGCATAGGTGCCATTGGCTTGAGTCTGGCTGCGGAAGTGAAATCCCTGGTATTACTGGAAGAGCTGCCCGAAGCTATCGAAGATGCCAAACAAAACGCCGCCATGAACGGCATAGAGAACATTAGCTTTATCACCGGCAAGTTCGAAGATCTGCTGCCGGAACTGGTGGAACAGAATTGCCCGGATACTTTGATTATGGATCCGCCCCGCAGCGGAGCAACCAAAGAGAGCATAGAAACCATCATCCAAAGCGGGATTAAACAGATTATCTATGTTAGTTGTTCACCGATGACTTTGGCACGCGACCTCAAGCTGTTGCTGAATAGCGAGAAATACAAGCTGCAAAGCCTGCAGAGCTTCGATATGTTCCCCAATACCTGGCACATAGAGTGTCTGGCGGTATTAAACAGAGTGTAGCCCTATGAAAAAGCTTATAATAATAGTCGTCGTTATCGTGCTTGCCCTCGGCTTTAGTAGCTGCAATCAGGACAGTAGCGATACACTGGCTCAAAAAGAGATTCGTGATCTCTTATACAGTATCAGTACAGATTTTAACTTGAATCAGATAAGCCCCATTTTGGATCATCTGCACTTAGACTATCTGCATAAAGGGAAAATAGGGCACCACTTCAACATAGACTGGCTGAATTATATGAACCGGTTTAGCCTGCTGGATATCGAAGTTTTATACATTGAGATTGAAGGGGCTAAAGCCGTGGCGCATACCAAAAACACGTTTAGATCTGCCTACGAAACCGAGGTTCACAACGAACCCGAAGATAACGGCGAGATTTCCTATTTCTATCGTGATAACGGAGTGTGGTACATTTACGGCAATCAGCAATGGGCTAAAAAAGGCGTGCAAAGAGCCTTGCCCTATGTCGCAAAACAATAGGTGTGATTAACCCGATTTTACTTGACAATTGTAGCCACAAAAAACAGATTGGATATAATCGTTTTCCTAAGGAGGAATACCAGATGAAGCATACTATTGTTATTCTCTTCCTGAGCCTCTTGGTGCTTGGCGGATGTGCCAGTTATCAAAGCCAAAAACCGCAAAAGACTCTCTCCATCACCCCCATTACTTCCATTCCCGTTGTGGACGAAGCAGTAAGCCTGAAAAAGAAAGTTGCCATCGGCAGATTCACCAACGAATCCCGCCTGGCAAATAGTTTTCTTAACGAAGGCAGCGACACCAAAGAAAGGATGTCCAAAGCTGCAACCGATATCTTGACCGCCAAACTTGCCATGACCAATCGCTATTTGCTGATTGAGCGTCAAGATGACATGGCGGTAAGCAACGAGCAACAAATAGCCGATATCCAAAGCTATAAGATCCCTGCAGATTACCTGATTCTTGGTTCTATCTCGGAATTTGGACGTAATACCAGCGGTAATGTGGGCTTAATAGACCGCACCAAGAAACAAACTGCCTACGCCAAAGTAACTCTGCGTCTGGTGGATACCCGCAATGGCATGATCATCTTTGGTCAGGAAGGCTCTGGCGAAGCGAGCAGTGAGGTCGGCACCGTTTTGGGTATGGGTTCGCAGGCGGGTTTTGATGAAAGCCTCACCGACAAAGCCATCGATGCTGCCATCAGCAGTGTTATCCAAAACCTGATAAATAAGCTCGCCAACGACCCCTGGCGTTCCTATGTGCTAAGTATGGAAGGCGATGCTTTATACATTTCCGGTGGGGCGAAACAAGGTATCAAAGTGGGGGATACATTCAAGGTTTACCAGCGTGGCAAGCAGGTTATTAACCCCCAAACCAAGATACCCATCGAACTTCCCGGCACCCAAATTGCCACTATTCAGGTTCAGCAAACAATCCCAGGCGAAGAACTAAATGAACTTTCCATCGCTAAAGTCGTGCAGGGTAGCATAGCTGCGGCAGACTTGGCAAATCTGTATATCAGCGATAAGTAGAGGAGGCAGATGATGAAATACTGGCTAATAAGCTCAGTCCTTCTGCTTGTTTTGCTCAGCGCTTGCAGTGTGGATAAATACAACCAGACTTCGGTTATTAAAGGTGATTATGGCATGTTGCGTTTAGTGGGTGATCCCATTGGACGCGAAGTAAGCCTCGATGGCAACGTCATCCCGCTGGACACAAAGAAAAAGACCAATATCTTTGAGCTTAAAACCGGAACCTATGCTTTGGAGATTCGGGTGAATGGTAGCGTGCAACTGGCTCAGAAGCTTTTTATCACCATCGGGCAGACCAATGAGATAAAGATGCCATGAAGAATTGTTTGGGCTTGATAGCTGTGCTGCTTTTGATGGCAGCATGTGCAGTGCCTCCGCCTTATTTATATTATGGAGACACCTCACACAGCTATTACAAAGCCGTAAAGAAACAAGATGCCGCGTCTGTTGCACATTACAAAGCCAGCCTGGAAGATGTATTTGCCAAATCGACAAGGCTGAGAATATCGGTTCCTCCTGGATTATATTGCGATTATGCCATGTTGCTGTTAGCGAATAATGAGCTTGCCGGAGCAAAGGTGTATTTCCAGAAAGAAAAAGATGCCTGGAGCGAATCAGCAGCATTCATGGATTTCCTGATGCAACGTTATAGTGTTAAGGATTGATGGGGAAGATCGTGAAAAGAACCATAATTGCCACCATCTTGCTTGCAGTTCTCTTGCTGATTACAGCGTGCGCTCCTCCCCCAATGTCGCTAAAAAGCGCTTTCCCCAAGATGTATGAGAACCCGCCCACAACTATTCTAATCTTACCTCCCATCAATAAAAGCACTGCTTCAGATGCAAAAGAATACTTTGCTTGCTCACTTTCTGAAGCTATCGGGAGGAAGGGATATTACCCCATGCCCGTGGAAGCCACCTTCGGTGTTTTACGCGATGAAGGGCTTTATGATACAGAGAATATCACCCCCGCCGTTTTAGCTAATTTCAAGCAGTATTTCGGCGTGGATGCGGTACTAATTACCTCTATTGAAGAATGGGAAAAGTCCTATGCAATAGTTGCTGGATCACTAACCATAACGGCTAAATTTGCCTTGCTAAGCACCGCAAATGCCGATACATTATGGGACTTTACCACTAAAACTAAAGTCTCACTTGGATCCGATAACGAGAACTTTCTTGTGGCACTATTAGAAACAGCGGTGAAAACTGCGGTGGAAGACTACTTCCCGAATTGCCAAAAAGCCAATATTATGACGATGGATGCTGCTCTGCCCAGTGGCAAACACCACCCAGCTTATGGTCAAGATGGCGATAAAACCATCCCAGCTAGCAAACACGCAGTAATAGAAATATCGAAATGAAGTAACTTAACAATAGATTGCTAAAACGAATGTGAGCGAGCTTAGATTGGGCTTTTAAATCTGAATCACTTTCATTTATTTTGCTAATCTCTATACAATAACTGACACTTACCTATTTACCTTTTGCCCAACCCATTGAACCCGATTAACATGTTATTATCGAAGCTCAAGAAGGAGTTGTTTTGAGAAAGCTTGAACGTTACACCCTAAAGGACATGATTGCCCGGACTTGTGAAGCCTTCCCCAATCGTCCCGCCCTTTCCATGGTGGATGGTGAGCCGATTTCCTACTCGCAAATGGAGCAACAAATCACCGAACTTATTGCTATGATGCTGGATTCCGGCATTCAAAAAGGCGACAGAGTTGCCATTTTGAGCCAAAACATGCCGCATTGGGGCATTGCTTACTTGGCGATAACTTCCATGGGTGCTATTGTGGTTCCCATATTGGTGGATTTTCATGTGAACGAAATCCTGCACATCTTGCGTCATTCTGGTACAAAGATGGTGTTTGTCTCCACTGCTCAATACGAAAAGATTGGCTATAGCGAGCTTGACCCCTTCCCCCTGATGGTGAATCTGGACTCTTTTGAGCCTATAGAAGCACATCTTCCCTTAAGTAAGCTGGCAGATTTCATCCAGGAACGCAGCAAAGACATCAATAAGCTCAGGCGTAAGGCCCTTAAAGCTGTTGGTTTGCTTGATTTTGAAATACAAGAGGACGACCTTGCTGCCATTATCTATACATCCGGCACTACCGGCAGCTCCAAAGGGGTGATGCTTACCCACAAGAATATCGTAATCGATGCGCACCTCACCCTATTCATCCAGAAAATGAATGAATACGACTGCCTTATTTCTGTGCTCCCCCTTCCCCACACCTACGAATGCACGGTTGGCTTTATTATTCCCATGATGCAGGGTGCCTGCGTTTATTATCTGGATAAACCCCCCACGGCAAGAGTGCTGGTTCCCGCCATGCAGAAGATTAAGCCCACCATGATTTTAACCGTCCCGCTGATTATCGAAAAGATCTTCAAGCTTCAGATACATCCCCAATTGACCAAGAACCTCATGATGCGAGAGCTATATAATGTTCCGTTCCTACGCAAAGCCCTGCATAAAGTGGCAGGCAAGAAGCTGATGAAGACTTTCGGCGGGCGCATCCATTTCTTTGGTATCGGCGGTGCTTTGCTTTCCACGGAAGTAGAGCGCTTCCTCTATGAAGCAGGCTTTCCCTATGCGATTGGCTATGGCTTAACCGAAACATCACCGCTGATTGCAGGTTGCACTCCCGCAGTGGTTAAATTCCGCTCTACAGGCACCGTATTGCCCACTTTGGACGTACGTATTGCCGATCCCGATCCTGTTACCGGCATTGGTGAAATCCAAATTAAAGGCGACACCGTGATGAAAGGCTATTACCGCGATAAAGAACGCACCGACCAGGTTTTTACTCCCGATGGCTATTTTATGACTGGCGATCTTGGCATCCTTAGAAAGAAGAATTACCTATACATCAAAGGACGCTGCAAGAACGTGATCATAGGCCCCAATGGTGATAACATCTACGCAGAAGAACTGGAAGCCAAGATAAACGAAAACGAGAGCGTGCTGGAATCTCTGGTGCTGGAATCTGGCGGCATGATTGTGGGCAGGGTTTTCCTAAATTATGAAACTCTGGATAAACAGCATGGCATTGCCAATATGAGCAGCGTGCAATCCGAAAAGTATATTGCCAAGCTTCTGGAAGACATCCGTAAGCACATTAACAGTAACGTGTCATCGTTCTCCAAGCTGCATAAGCTGATTGAGCAAAAAGAACCCTTCGAAAAGACACCCACACAGAAGATTAAACGCTTCCTGTATCAATAGACCAAAGTACACCTAAGGTTGAGATTTAGCCTTATCTTTGGCTATTCAGTTTTATTTGCGCGGTGGATTCCCTAAGGTAAAGAGGCTCTAATTCCGCCAAGTTTTGGGGAGTGTGAAGGTGCGGAAGCATCTCTCCCAAGGCAAATAATCCTGCGGCATTGGGTATATTTAGCAGGTTGTTTAGCGGATGGAAGTGTCTATCCTGTGCTATTAGTAAGGGTTGCATCATTAATGCTGCGCTGCCGCAAAGGATAAACTCTCCCAATTCTTGAGTGGCAAGGTTTTCAGGCTTTAGTATCTGAGGTGGGATAATCTCTTCCAAAGTGGGGCTATACAAGGCAAAGTACACTTCCTTCATTTTAGCATCGATACAGCAAAGGATGTTTTTCCCCAAACCAGTAGCCGATAACGCACAAAGTTGTAAGGAAGAATAGGCATATAGCGGTAGTTGCAACCCGAAAGCTATTCCCTTGGCGGTGGCAAGTCCTATCCGCAATCCGGTGAAAGAGCCGGGTCCATTGCAGATGTAAACAGCCTTCAAATCATTCTGGCTTGCCCCGCAAAAAGAAAGCGCATGGTCTATCGCAGGCATCAGGGTTTCGCTATGGGTGATTTTTATATCGAAATTGGCGGAATAAATTATCCGCCCTTCGGTTTGTAAAGCTATAGAGCCGGAGCTTTGGGAGCTATCTATGGCAAGATTCAATTACCGGCACTCATCCAGTCATCATAGAGTTTTTCGAAGATGAGCTTATGTTTTGCTTCATCGGCGGCTAAGCGACGGAACAGCGTGGCTATTTCGGCATCGGGGAATTTCACACTCATTTCGGAGTAAAGCTTAAAGGAATTCTCTTCCCGTTTCATCGCCCTGATCAGGATATTTTGGTAGGTTAAATCCAGGGTTGCGGGATCGGCGGTGATATATTCACTAATCATCAAATTGGGGGTGCGCTGGATATCTTCGGGTTTCACGCCTGTCTTACGAATACTTTCGATCACCACAATATGCCCCATCTCCATAGCTTCCAGTTCTTTAAGCATCTTAATCTGGTCGGCAAATTTGCTTTCCTTTTGCAGGCTACGGTAAAAATCCACCGCTTCTTTCTCGCGTTCAATCGCGAAATCTAGCAATTCGTTAAAATCTTGTTTATTCATAACTTCCTCAGGTTGGTTTGTTAAAATGCAATCTGTGTGAGCACTGCCAGTTGGAGCTGAAAAAATACTACCGGGAAAACAATCGTCTTCCCGGTAATAAGTCTATGGATTAATCAATGGGTTCGAACATATCCTTGCCGACTCCACACTCCGGACAAACAAAATCCTCGGGAAGTTGCTCGAAGGGAATATTGTCGTTGTCTGCAGGATCGTAGATCCATCCACAGGCGATACATTGAAATTTCTGCATTGTTACCTCCTTATCTTTATTTAGTAGTTTTCTGTATGAATTTCAAAATAGCTTTGAGGGTGCGTGCAAGCAGGGCACATATTAGGTGCTTCTGTGCCTTCGTGAATGTATCCGCAATTGATACATTTCCAGAACAGTTTTTCGTCTTTTTTAAAGACTTTCTTATCCCGAATATTGTTATAGAGCTTGCGGAAACGCTTCTCGTGTTCTCTTTCCACTTTTGCCACCATTATCCAAGCGCGGGAGATTTCTTTGAACCCTTCTTCTTCTGCAATTTCGGCAAATATAGGGTATAGCTCTGTCCATTCTTCTTTCTCGCCATTTGCTGCGTACTCAAGGTTTTTCAGCGTATCCTCGGGTGACCATGCCACGGGATAGGAAGCCATAATATTTACAATTTCGCCTTCCATACCATTCTTAAGCAGATGTTTAAGGAATACTTTGGCATGTTCTTTTTCGTTATCGGCGGTTTCGATAAACAAGTTAGATATTTGTTCGTAACCTTCTTTTTTTGCTGTTTTTGCCGCATAGATGTAACGCATGCGCGCTTGAGATTCTCCAGCGAAGGATTTCATCAGGTTTTCTGCTGTTCTGCTTTCTTTAAAAGACATTCATTCCTCCTGTTATGCTTTCCACAATCCGTGTAAGTTGCAATATTCGCGAACATAAAGAACTTTTTCGAGCTTCACAGGGAACTTGGCTTTCGGTTCGTCACCGGGTTTCAGTTCTTTACGATAAACTTTCTTTTTTGTAATCACTTCGATAAAAGCGATATAGTGCTTCTCTTCCATGGGGTGGAGCACGCTGCCTACGGTTACTTCAATCATATCACCAAGATCGGTTACTACGGGTACATGTTTTTCTTTTGCCGCATCCACGGAATTTTCTTTCAACAAATCCATCGGCTGACCGCAGCACACTAATTCACCTTCTCCGGCGAAAACGGCTTCCACGACATTGCCACAAATAGCGCAATGCCAAATTTGGCGTAAAGCTATCATTTGATCCTCCAGTCTTTTATTATACATTTACAATTCTTGTGAGACGTGATTCTTTTGTCAATAAGAATCTTCACTACTCTTAAATCTAGGGTATTTCGGTGCATAAGCAACTCATATTTTTCCGCCACCGCTTACCTGTTTGTTTTCCCCTATCTTTGCGCACTCATTGCCCTTGCCATGGGCATTGAGTGGGCAATGTTAGGGCAATGCCCGCAAGGGAGACAATGTTATATTTCTGGTGATCTTAACCAGGCAGTGTTTTGATACAAGAGGGATAAAGGCAATATATCAAGGCTTGCAAAAGGAGGGAAAGAGGGTTATTATGATAATAGATCAAGAAATTACTTGCCAAAAAGATAGGGATTGGATTCTATGCTAAAAAGTGGTAACATTATTAAAGGATATTGTTGAATGAAACGCATTATATTGCTTATGCTAACGCTGTTTGTGCTTGCCGGATGTGTAAATTACGATGAAGAACTTTGGCTAAATCGTGATGGATCCGGAAGGGCAAAGCTGCGCCTGGTTCACCGTTCCCCCTATGAAAACCCGGAAGAGATTGTCCGTAAGGCAGCCCTTCCAGGAATCAGCCTGCATGGATATGATATCCAGAGGAGTGGTGCGGATGCGATATATACCATAGAATTTAAATTTAAGAATATGGAAGCTTTCAACAATGTCAACGACCAGCTTAGTGCCGCGGATTTCTGGGGAAAAATCACCCTCAATAAAGAGCCTGGACGCAGAATCACCTTCAAACGGCGAATCTCTTTGGGTAGCCAGGAAAGCGATGACGACTTCGAGAACATCTTTAGCAAGATGCAAACCGAGCACCCAGTGTGGAACTATAGACTGCATGTACCGTGGAAAATAATCTCCAGCAACGCCTCGCCCAATAATGTCGATGTTAAAAACAGGACCATCTCCTGGAGCTTTGATACCGCCAATATGTGGAATAAAACAGAGCTAATGACAGTAGAAATGAAGAAAGACTTCCCCTGGATTCTGATTGTAGTAGGGGTGATTGTCTTAGTTTTAGCTGGATTCCTGGTACATTGGCTGTTCCGCTTTGCCAGAAAATCACATTTGATCGATAGACTTACCCACCACACAGAAGATTGATCGCTTTAGGTGAATAATATTATAGGAGTTACAAGCTTGCGCCTGTAACTCCTATTTCTTATTACTTTGTTACTTCTTTACTTTGTCACTTTCCTTACACAGCTCGATTAGCACGCCCATGCTGGATTTGGGATGCAGAAATGCGATGTCCGCATGATGAGCACCAGGGCGAGGCTCTTTATCGATTAAGATAATCCCTTTGCTTTCGGCTTCGGTCAATGCTTCGGGAAGATCATCCACGGCAAAAGCTATGTGTTGAATACCTTCACCTTTCTTTTCGATAAACTTGGCTACAGGGCTATCTTCGGAAGTGGGGCACAGTAGTTCGATCCGCGTGTCCCCACAGGGAAGAAAGGCGACTTTAACCTTCTGAGAGGGGACTTCTTCAATGCCCTCCAGCTCCAAACCGAGGCTCTGATAGAAGGCAATGCCCGCTTCCAAATCCTTAACGGCGATGCCAATATGACTAATGCGTTTAACCATGATCTGCCTATTTCTTATACTGCTTGGCAAGCTCGAAACCGATCTCCATTGCCTTAAGATTTACATCTATGAAAGCAGCCTTAACGGATTCTGAAATAGATTGCTTAAGGGATTCGGGCTTTACAATACCGGTAATCTGCACCAAGAAAGCTAAAGATAGGATATTGGTGCTAATGGCACTGCCAAGTTTCTCTTGAGCAATATCCGTGAAGGGTAGCTCGTAAGTGTTCTCGGCGGCTAAGGCAAGGTTTTTCACGAAGGTAGTGTCTATAATCAGGATCCCTGTGTCGCGTAGATCAAACAAATACACGTCACAAGCTTCCTGTGTTAAAGCTAGTAGGCAGTTAAAGTTCGTAGCTTCGGGGAAGTAAATCTCTTCGTCACTGATGATAACATCGGCACGAGAGTAGCCTCCGCGGGATTCCGGACCATAACTCTGGGTTTGGGTAACTCTGCGTTTTTCTAACACCGCGGCACGGGCAAGAATGATACCGGCAAGGATTAAGCCTTGACCACCACTACCAGAAAGGCGTATTTCATAGCTCTTTGCCATTATTCGCCTCCCATCGCTTGCACACGCTTGGATAGAGCAGCGTATTCGGCACAATATTCCGGGCGGATTTCTCTGCGCAGGATGCCACGAACTATCTTTCCCTCCACCTTTTCGGGCGGAAGCTTAGCAACTGCTGCCAAGGGGACGGAATTATCTCTAAAGTCCTTCATCATCTGTGGCGCACCGCCTTTCTTGTTTAGGCGACCAAAGATAACGGGACAAGCACTGATTACTTCAATAAGAGAGAAACCGGGATGCTCCATAGCGTCCTTAATCATACCTTGCAGTTCCAATACGTGGAAAGCAGTGGTGCGGGCAACAAAGGAAGCACCGGCACCCATGGCAAGATTGCAGACATTGAAATCTGGCTCTATATTGCCATAGGGCGCAGTGGTGGCGATAGCATCGTGAGGCGTGGTGGGGCTACATTGTCCACCCGTCATGCCATAGATGTTATTGTTTATAAGGATTACTTTCAGGTCTATATTGCGTCTGGCAGCGTGTATAAGGTGGTTTCCGCCGATAGCAGTGCAATCGCCATCACCGGTAATCACGATAACCTTTAGCTTGGGTTTGTGCATCTTAATACCTGTGGCAAAAGCTATAGCGCGCCCATGCAGAGAATGCAGCGTATTAAAATCTACATACACCGGCATGCGCGAAGAACAACCAATACCAGAAACCATTACTATATCATCTCTATCGAGATCCATGGAGGCAATTGCGCGGATAATAGCACCCAGCACGATGCCGTTGCTACAGCCTGCGCACCATACATGCGGAAACTTTTTATCGTGTCTTAAATACTCGTGAATAATGCGTTGTGGGATATTAGCCATGATTAGCTTACCTCCTTGATTTTGTGCAGGATATCATTAGGTGTTATAAGCTGTCCGTTCACCCTTTGCATAGCGATGAGATTGCTCTCGCTTTTATCCTTGGTAAGGCGTTGTATTTCGTGAATTAGCTGACCTTGGTTGAGTTCCGGGACAATAACTGTCTCCACGTTCCTCAGCATTTTGCGCACTGCTTCATCGGGGAAAGGCCAAATAGTTAAGGGACGCAGCAGCCCTACCTTTATGCCTTCAGACCTTGCCATTGCGATGGCAGCTTTTGCAGCACGGGCAGTAATTCCTGCGGTAAAGATAGCTATTGTGGCGTCTTCCATCTGATAGCTTTCGATCTGCACAAGGTCACGCATATTATAGGATATCTTCTTTCTCAGACGGTCCATCATTTCGCCCGCTTCACCGGATTTATTGGTGGGGAAGCCGTGGGAATCGTGGGTTAAACCCGTTACGTGAAAGCGATAGCCTTCGCCATAACTGGCAAGCGGAGAAAGGTACTTCTGGTTTTCGTCATAATGCTTGTACCAGTTTGGAGGAACGGTGGGTTTAATCCGATTGATCACCCGCACATTTGCCATATCCGGCAGGCGGACTGATTCACGCATATGCCCAATCACTTCGTCCAACAGCAAGATTACGCAAGTGCGGTATTTCTCGGAAAGGTTTACCGCCCGGATGGTAAGCTCATAGCTTTCCTTCACGGAAGCTGGATACAGCACGATGGCAGGGGAATCGCCATGTGAGCCCCATTTGGCTTGCATAATATCGCCTTGAGCAGGACTGGTGGGCATACCTGTGCTTGGTCCCATTCGCTGCACGTTTACCACCACGCAGGGGGTTTCTGTTATCTTGGCAAAGCCGATGCCTTCCTGCATTAAGGAAAAGCCCGGTCCGCTGGTGGCAGTAAGCGACTTTGCACCGGCAAGAGATGCGCCAGTTATGGCACAAATAGAGGCAATTTCATCCTCCATCTGCACAAAGACACCACCACGCTTGGGCAACTCAGCCGATAAGATTTCGGCTACTTCTGTGGAAGGAGTAATCGGGTATCCGGCAAAGAAATTAACGCCTGCATCGAGTGCACCATAGGCAACTGCTTCGTTGCCTTGCATCAATACGCTCTTGCGTTCGCGGGTAGCCTGGATTTCTTCCAGTTTGCTATCGGGTTTCACGGCAAGGGTTTCTTTTGTAGCCTTTGCCTTGGGAGCGGGTTTAGTTTTTATATCTTTCTTTGGCATTTCTTCTCCTCAGCGGTCCTTTGCACCGGTTATGGCAAAATCGGGACACAACCTGTCGCAAGTTTCACAGTGAATACACTTTTCGGGTGCCTGCACGTAGGGCGAACCATCGCTTCTTCTGCCAAGGCAGCCAGTGGGACAAAAAGCTACGCATATTCCGCACTTCTTACACCAATTGTAATAGATCAATACGGGGGAATCGTCATCACCGGGTGCTTTCACCTCGGTGAGTTCCACTTCCATCTTTTCCGGAGCGTCTTCCTCGCGAATGATCATGCCCATACGGTCTTTTTCGACTTTATTGGACATTGTTCCTCCAGTTATGTATTTTTATTTCTTGATTACTTTCTTCAGGAATGCGCCCAAACGCTGGGCACCTTCGATGTTCTTTTCGATGCTTTCGTAGCTGAAATTAAGGCGCATGGTGTTATTTCCACCGCCATCGCAGAAGAAACTGGTACCTGCCACATAAGCAACCTTGGCTTCTTTAATACAATCCAACAGAATTGCCTGTGTATCAAGCGTTTCAGGCCCTTTCGCCATAAGGAATAAGCCACCTTCAGGGTGGGTCCAGCTAAATTCTTCTGGCATGTTTTCCTTAAGAGCGCTAAGCATGGTTTTTTGCTTTTCGGCATACATCTTGGTGATTTCCTGAATCTTGGGATCAAGATAACCCTTCTCGATGTAACGGGCAGCAATACGTTGGGTGAAAGGCGGAGTACAAAGGTCTGCTGCCTGTTTACCCACCACAATTTTGTCAAGAATATCGGGATGACCTACCACCCAACCAATGCGGAAACCGGGGCAGAAGATCTTGCTGAATGTACCGAGCAAAATAACATGACCGGTGCCGTCCATTTCGTAGATAGTCTTTTGGGGAGTGCCTTCGTAACGGAGCTCACGATAGGGGCTATCTTCCAGTATCAGCACATCATACTTATATGCCAGTTCCAGAATTTCTTTCCTACGGCGTTCGGTCATGGTGATGCCCGCAGGGTTCTGGAAATCAGGAATCAGGTAAATAAACTTAGGTTTCTTACCTATTGCAATAAGCTCTTTCAGCTTGGCTTCCATGATATTAGGGTCTTCGCCTTCGTCGTCCATAGGAATGCCAACCATGTTCGCCCCGTAGGAGTTAAACGCAGAAAGTCCGCCCAGATAGGATGGCAAACCCACGAGTACATAATCTCCACGGTTGATAAACATTTTAGCAATGAGGTCTAAAGCCTGTTGTGAGGCAGTGGTGATAATCATATTATCAATACTCATATCCATGCCGTTGGCTTTGTAACGTTCCACAAGCAGAGTGCGCAGCAGGATATCTCCTTCTGTGGCTCCGTATTGCAGGGCGAAAGCAGCTTCGGTATCCATTACCTCATTAATAATCTCTTTCAGTTCGGCAATGGGGAAGGTGGCAGGGCTGGGAAAGCCTCCTGAAAAAGAAATCAAACCTGGCACTCCGAGGAACTTCAGCAATTCGCGAATCGCTGAACGCTTCATACCCTTGATGTTAGTTGATAGGATATCTTGCAAGTCGGTGATCATGATGATCCTCCATTTATCTTATTTTCTTCATATACAAGGACTTTCTTATTGGTTTTGCGCCATTCGCGATAGGCTTTTTTCACTTCCAGTTCCCACACGATGCGTTTGTCATTGTCTTCAAAGGTAACAATGTCGATATAGAAAGTGCGTTTGGTTTTGCCTACAAAGCTTTTACGGGGGAATTCCACCACAGTCTCACCATCGATATTAAGGATGGTAACTTCATTCAAAAACACCCCATCGGCGATTTCCAGAATTGCTCTGGCTTCCACGCTGCCGGTTTGGACATCACGAAAATGTATGTTCATTTTGGCTCCATTATTATCATATTCTTCCCTATAAAAGATAGGCTTGTATTGGTCAAGTGTTTTTTTGCTTGTTCGCTATCAATGTTTGGCGAAAGATAGCATAGGATCAACTTTGGTATATGTTTCCCGAGCTATGACACGTTTTTATTGGGGGTATCATTTAGTTCTGGTAATCCCGTTTCTGGGGTAACTTTCCTGCTAAAAATGGATACTTAAAATAGGTGACACCCCACCAGAAAAACCAAAATGGAATTGCTGCTTTCTCCTTGCTTCACACCGTATATCATAAGTATATCATGCGTATATCAACCATATATCAACCGTATATAATATATGGATGATATAGGAGTGTTTTACTTGTGACATACATTCTTAAGCAGGGGCGATCTATTGAGAGACAAGGTAATTGTAATCAAGAGAGAGACATAGGGATAACGAAAATTAATAAATGGAGGGATGCGGATAATAAAAAAGGGAGCCGATGGCGATAAACGCAATAAGCTCCCAAGGGTTATATGTTTAAGCTTTTACTATAGCATCTTGATAGCTTGTTTGGGGCATTTCACGACGCATTGTTCGCAGCCGATGCAAGTTTCTTTATCGACTGTGTGCACTTGTTTAACTTCGCCGGTGATCGCCTTGGTGGGGCATATTTTGGCGCAGATGGTGCAGCCTATGCATTTTTCTGCTTCAATCTCTGCTTTCTTGCGCATACCAGCTTTCAAATCCACTATCGCTTTGGTGGGGCAGACGGTGGCGCAAAGTCCGCAATCTATGCACTTTGTATAGTCTATGACAGCGAGGTTATTTTCTATTGTGATGGCTTGCACGGGGCATTTACGGCAGCATAAACCACAGGCAATGCAAGTTTGTTCTGTTCCGCAGATTTGCCTGGCAACAGGGTTTTTGCCCAGCGAGCTACAGCAGATGGACACATTGCGGTTTATCGGGATCAGCGTGATAAGTTTGCGTGGACAGGCAGCTACGCAAGCTCCGCAGGCGGTGCATTTAGCTAAATCTATATGGCGCATACCTTCGGCATCCACGCTGATGGCATCGAACTTGCAGGCAGCAAAGCAATCGTTGAAGCCAATACAGCCCCAAGAGCAGAGGTTTGGCCCATCGGCAATGTTTACAGCCGATTTGCAGCTCTCTATGCCCTGATAGGCGTATTTCCACTTGGTGTTGTTGATACCACCGCTGCTACAATGATACACGGCAACCTTTTTATCCATCGCCACGGCGTCTGTGCCCATAATTTTGGCTATTTTAGCTGCTGCATCAGGTCCGCCGGGTGCACATAAAGAAACGCTTACGCCTTCATTAACGATGGCATCGGCATAGCCTGCACAGCCAGCTTTTCCGCAAGCACCGCAATTGGCGCAGGGCAAAGCAGCGAGGATTAGTTCCACACGAGGATCAAGCTTCACGGCAAAGACTTTGGCAGCGAAGGCAAGCACCAGCCCAAAGATAAGCCCCATGGTTCCCAAGATAATCACCGGAATCCCAATGGAGGAAGCCATCGAGGTAGCGAGGGGAGTAATTATATTCAATATTAACATTCTTTTCCCCTTTATATCTTCATGCCCATGAAGCCATAGAAAGCCAGCGCCATGATACCTGCCAATATTAAAGCGATAGGCATACCGCGCATACTCTTGGGCATTTCCACCATTTCGAGGCGTTCTCTTATTCCCGCCATTGCCAGCAACACAAATGTGAAGCCAACGCCGGAGAGGAAACCATTTAGCACACTCCAAATGAAATTGTAACGGCTGCCATCACCCAGAGGTGTGATGTTTAGAATTGCCACACCCAATACGGCGCAGTTGGTGGTGATAAGAGGTAAATACACCCCCAAAGATTTGTATAGAGCGGGGGAATTCTTCTGAATAACCATCTCCACAAATTGCACCAAGGCAGCAATGGTGAGGATAAAAGCCAAGGTCTGCAAATACTCTAAATGATATGGCACCAGCAGATATTGGAATATCAGATAGCAGAAAGCCGAGGCAAGCGTCATCACAAAGATAACCGCCATGCCCATACCAAAGGCAGAATCAAGTTTCTTGGATACACCCAGATAGGGGCATAAACCCAAGAAGCGGGCTAACACGAAGTTTTGAATGAAGATGGCGGAAATCGCCAACACAAAGAATTGACCGAAGAATCCCATTATTTCTTCTCCTTCAGTATATTCATCAAAGCCATCAGAAAGCCGAGCGTAATAAAGGCACCCGGCGCCAATAAAGTGATTAGCATGGGGTCATAAGTGCTTGGCATAATTTTAAAGTTCAGCCAGGTGCCATTGCCCAGAATTTCTCTGATGGTGGCTACCACGGTTAAAGCAAGCGTGAAACCAAGCCCCATTCCAATGCCATCGGCAATCGAATTTAGCACATTATTCTTATTGGCAAAGGCTTCGGCTCTACCTAAGATAATGCAATTCACCACGATTAGGGGGATAAATATGCCCAAGGACTTGTGTAGAGCGGGGACATAAGCCGCCATAGACATATCCACAATAGACACGAAAGCGGCAATCACCACCACATAAACCGGAATCCTTATTTTATCGGGAGTGATATTCTTGATCAGCGAGATGAAGATATTGGAACATACCAACACAAATGTGGCAGCCAATCCCATCCCCAAAGCATTATTCACAGAAGTGGAGGTTGCCAAAGTGGGGCACATGCCAAGCACTATCACAAAGATGGGATTTTCTTTAATAATACCTTTGGTTAATTCGGATACGAAGCTCATGGTTTGCCTCCTTTTGTTGCTACGGCATCGGGGTTACTCTGTAAATCTTGCTGTAATAAAAGTATCTGTTCTTTAAGAGAGGAAGTGACGGCACGGCTGGTTATCGTAGCTCCGGTGAGGGCTTTAATGGCATTGGGAGGCACACCGCCGTCTTTATCTACCACCAGTTGCTCGGCATTCTTGCCTTTGAACTGGTCGGTAAACGCAGGTTTCGTGGAGTTTGTGCCCAAGCCGGGGGTTTCCGTCTGCGAAATAACCTGTATGTTTATGAGCTTGAATGTTTTATCAATGGCAGCCATGGTTTTAACGGTGCCATTATAGCCATTCTTCGCGGCAGTAAAAGTGTAGCCCATAATCTCGTTAGTAGTTTTATCGCGGGCGATATAATAGGTTAAGGCTCCGTTCACTTCTTCAAAAGTAGCATTGGGGATAAGACCTTCACGGGCTTTCTGTGCTTCTTCAATCGCCAGAGCCTCAATCTTGGGCTTGGTAAGGGTATTTACATAAGCCAAGAGAGCAGTGGCAACCACGCAGAATGCCAATAGTATCAAGCCAAGTTGGAGATATGTTTTCATTTCTTTATCCTCCCAAATGCTTTTGGAATGGTGAAACGATCTATCAGCGGAGTCATCACGTTCATGAACAGGATGGAATAGCTTACCCCTTCGGGATAACCGCCCACCAGCCTTATAACCACAGTCAACACACCGCAACCAATGGCGAAGATGATTCTGCCGTTCTTGGTTAGCGGGGTGGTGGTATAGTCCGTAGCCATAAAGAATGCTCCCAACATCAAGCCACCGGCAAAGATATGGAAGAAGGGAAGCGTCATGCTAAATCCGCTTCCTTTGATGGGACCAAACAGGAAGGTAAGCACAAACACGGTACCAATATAAAACAGCGGGATACGCCATTCGATGATGTTTTTGTAAAGCAGGTAAGCCGCACCCAAGAGCAAAGCAAAGGCAGAGACTTCACCGATACAGCCACCGATGTTA
>JALNXT010000181.1 GCA_023230245.1 Candidatus Cloacimonadota bacterium | reverse complement strand
TTACCCGCGGGGTTTATATCTCCTTCCGCTATCCGCCGGAAATGAGCAAAGTGGAATGTGTTCCCGTATTTTCGGGGCAGGATAAATTCCCCTCTATCACCCACCAAACAGGCATTATAGAAGTGGGCAGCAAACCAGAAGAATGGATATTCCCGATTAGTGGGATAGTATTCTCGTATTAGCCAAGTAAATATAGCAGTTACTGTAACTTCTTTACGGCAAGCTCTTAGCTCCCTTTCCCTCCACTTATTAACCTCTCGCACCCTTCCTGTGCTTTGCCCAGGAGGTGCTCCAGCGGACTGATGCAGCTCGCTTACAGACCAAAAGGGATTCGAAAAGGAACCGACGCGGAGCCGAACAGGATAAACCAGGATCATATCCCGATTAGATCCCGATTAGATCCCGATCAGATCCATTTCGGATGAGCAAGGGGAATGCAAAAAAGCAGCTCCATAAGAAGCTGCTTGTAAAATAATGCTAATAAACTGGCTGTGTTTAACGACCCCTCATCATGGCTTCCATGTCCTTCATGCCTTGGGGTGTGCTCATCTTCTTCATCATCTTTTTCATGTCTTCAAACTGACGGAGAAGGCGGTTGATTTCCATAACGGGGCGTCCGCAGCCTTTGGAAATACGTAGGCGTCTGCTGCCGTTTAGAATATCAGGTTTCTCGCGTTCTTTATCTGTCATAGATTGGATGATGGCTTCCACGTGTTTCATGGCGTTCTCGTCTATATTCATGTCGGCAGGAAGCTTGTTTCCCAAGCCGGGTATCATGCGAAGAATAGATTCTATGGAGCCCATTTTCTTGATGCTTTGCAGTTGTTTCAGGAAGTCATTAAGCGTAAACTGGTTCTTCATCATCTTGCGGGCAAGCTTTTCTTCTTCCTCTGTGTCCATGGATGCTTCGGCTTTCTCAATCAAGGTTAGCACGTCGCCCATGCCCAGGATTCTGCTTGCCATGCGTTCGGGGTAGAAAATCTCCAGATCGCCGATCTTTTCGCCGATGCCGACAAATGCTACAGGCCGATCGGTTACTGCTTTAATAGAAAGAGCAGCACCTCCACGGGCATCGCCATCCAGCTTGGTTAATATCACAGCATCGAACTGTAGTTTATGGTAAAACTCCGCGGCTACGGTTACGGCGTCTTGTCCTGTCATGGCATCTGCCACAAAGAAGATATAGTCTGGCTTAATGTGGGCTTTTAGGCGTGCTACCTCGTCCATCATCACTTCGTCGATATGTAATCTACCGGCGGTATCGAAGATAAGCAGGTTGGTATATTCTTTATCGGCAGCGGCAAGCGCGACATTTGCTATCTTGATTACGTCTTTGCTATCGTCGCTAACCACGGCAACATCTATCTGCTTGCCGAGGATTTTAAGTTGATCCACAGCGGCAGGTCGGTAAACATCGCAAGCCACCATCATGGGTTTGATGCCCTTTTTGCGATAGAATGCGGAAAGCTTGGCACAGGCAGTGGTCTTACCAGAACCTTGCAAGCCTACCATCATTACTTTGGTAAGCTTGTTGTTGTAAACCTTTACTTCAAAGCCATCTGTATCCATCAATTGGATAAGCTGATCGTGAACGATTTTCACCACTTGCTGACCAGGGGTGAGGGACTTTAGCACTTCCGCACCCATAGCACGTTTCTCTACTTCTGTGATGAAATTCTTCACTATTTTGAAGTTGACATCCGCCTCCAGAAGAGCCATGCGGATTTCGCGCATGCTGGCTTTAATGTTTTCTTCGGTAAGGTAACCCTTGCCTTTTAGATTACGAAAGATTTTATCGAGCCGTTCAGAGAGGCTGTTGAACATATTTATTCCTTTTTTGGTTAACGGGTTAGTGTCTTAAGGCTTGGATTGCCTGGCTGTAATTGTGGGACGAGAAAATATAGGAAGCTGAGACAAGAATATCCGCTCCTGCTTTGCGTAAGGCTTCTGCATTGGAGTTTGATACTCCGCCGTCTATTTCTATATGAAAGCTCAAACCTTTAGCTGCGCGATATTCCGCCAAGTGTTGTATCTTCTCCAGCATTTGGGGAATGAAAGCTTGTGCAGAATAACCGGGATTAACGCTCATCACAAGCACGTAATCCAGCCAGGGAAGTATGCTTTCCAAAGTATTGATAGGAGTGGCAGGGTTTAAAGCAATACCTGCTTTGATACCATGCTCTTTAATCTTATTGATAAGCCTGTGGCTATGATGCACGGTTTCTTGGTGAAAGCTGATCCACTGTACTCCAACATCAATTAGCTGAGGCACATGGAACTCTGGATTGGTAACCATAAGATGAACGTCCAGAGGCAGAGCAGTTAGCTTGCGGATAGTTTGGATGAGGGGGAAACCAAAGCTTAGATTGGGGACAAAATGACCATCCATGACGTCCAAGTGTAAGATATCTGCACCAGCAGATTCAAGTGCTGAGATTTCTTCGGCTAAATGGCCGAAATCGGAAGACAACAGAGAAGGGGCTATTTGCGTTTTGTACATTTGCGTTTCGGACTGCGTATCAAAAAGATGATATCCGCAATCTCCTCCTGAAAGATACTCTTGTACTTAGAAATTATATCCTGTTTTAAAAGCAACAATTCCTGCATCCAGGTGTTATTTTGCACACCCACAAACAAAATGTTCTGTTCCAATTTGACGGGGTGAGAACGGCTGGCAAGCAAATCTCCCACAACCCTCTTCCAGCAAAGATATACGTGGATAAAACGTTCGTATTTATCTCCGCCCAGACGGTACACAATACCATGAGAAATGTTTGCTAACGAATTGAAAGCCATAAATGCGTACTCAATCCAGCCTTTCGGAGTGACTTGACTATCACTCCGAAAGTCGGATTCCAATTACAGGCTAAGTGCTATTCCTGATGAAATAGGAAATTAAAGCCATTAAAGGCAAGGATCAGGACTGCCATAGCTACATAATACACGGAACCAATGCCTGATGTGGTACTATCCACACGGCTCATTAGTATTCCGGGTATAGCTGCAGCTATAATAAACAGAACATAGCCAATTATGCGATTAGTTGTCTCTTTCCCTTTAACGTTAATCATGTATATTGTGGCAAACAACAGGGCAAGAAAAGCTATTGAAACTCCTCCCACAATCCCTAGAGCTGCACCAACACTAAGATTAGAGGGCAGTTTTATCACGCTGGTGCGAAAAGCAATCAGCGATGGAGTTACTAGTGCTAAAGCAATAAGAACTCCGCCCACAATCTTGTTAAAGAGCTGTGAAGAACTTTGAACCAGTTCAAGATGACGTGAACGCTTGCGCATCATTACAAACATGATGGCAATCACTACCAAAAAGAAGCCTGCATAAGCAAGGATCATCATGGGGTTTGAAGTAATCATCCCCATGAGGGACAACATGGCAACAAACACGATTAAACTGGCAATCTGCTTAATTTTGAACAGGGTATCGGACATGGAAACCTCCATGGTTTATTCTTGTTCTTTTTCTATCACAAAGCCGAGTGTGCAGCTAACTTCCTTGTGCAAACGCACAGAAACAGAAAGCTCGCCAAGTTCCTTGAAATGTTTATCCATGCCAAGCGCATTTTTATGAAGGGTAATACCTTTCTCGCTTAAGGCGTGGACAATATCATTCTCTGATACTGAGCCGAACATGCTGCCATTCTCATCAACTTTGCGTACGAAAACCAATTTAGTAGCAGTGATTTTTTCGGCAAGGTTTTTTAACTCAGCAAGCATTTTTTCTTCATTTTCAGCCAGCTTGCCTTGAATCTCGCCAAGCTTTTTCATATTAGCAGGAGTTGCATATATTGCATATCCTCTGGGAGTTAAGTAGTTTCTGGCAAATCCACGTTTAACGCTTACAACGTCACCCTGATTGCCAACTTTTTCTATGTTTTTCAGCATAATGACTTTCATGCCGTGATTCCTCCAGGAATTTCTTTTCTTTCATTAATCCACATATCTGCAAAGCCTAGTAGCACTAGCATAATATGGGCATATAGGATGATGACAAACATGAGGATGCCAAGTACAACGCGATTCGCAAATACAAGCCCAAGCCGCTGCCACACAGATGAAATACCTTGTAAAAAAGGAATTACACATAGGGCAAGCAGTGCGTTTAAAAACAGCATCTTTGTTTGTTCAATTAAATACAAAGGAATGATGGCGATGATTAGCAGATTGTAGATACCGGGAAAGCTTAAGCTTTGAAGTATGGAGGGGATCTTTAACAATCGTTGAAATAAGATGAACCCCAATACAAAGCCAATGCTCTGTGTGATTACCCAAACAGAAGGCAGAATCGCTTTCCACAAGGGCAAGGCTTCTGTAAACATCGCATTATTCACTAAAGTAGGCATTTGAGTATTTAACATTTCCAGCCCCTGATCAAACATCTGCACCTGAGATGTCCCAAACA
>JALNXT010000180.1 GCA_023230245.1 Candidatus Cloacimonadota bacterium | reverse complement strand
GTGGGCTTATAGCTGTGCGAGGTATCAAGCTCTGTAAATTTACCTATTAAGATACCGGCAGTTAAGCCGATGACCGTGGAGATAAACACACCAAAGTAGTAATCTGCGGGAAGCAGTAATTTGGTGACAAAGAAAGCAGCAATTGCAATAAGCACCGAGCTAAGATAAACACTCTTGTTGAGGGCAAACATCAGCTCTTTGGTGCCTGCATTCTCTTTTGCGCTCACTACGAAAACACCAATTATAGAGAGAATCGCCCCCACTCCCGCAAGGATCATGGGTGCGGTAACAAAGTTAATCGCCATAGAGGCATAGCTTTCGCCGAGCATGGCCACAGCCCCCATTCCCAAGGCAGCAGTAGCGAGGATAGAGCCTGCGTAGGATTCGTATAAGTCTGCACCCATACCTGCAACATCGCCTACGTTATCGCCCACGTTATCGGCAATGGTAGCAGGATTGCGGGGGTCATCTTCGGGGATATTGGCTTCTACTTTACCCACTAAATCTGCACCAACATCGGCAGCTTTAGTGAAGATACCGCCACCCAAACGTGCAAATAACGCTTGTGTGGATGCACCCATACCGAAGCTCAACATGATCACCGTGATGCTTTGCAGAGGAACGGCAAAGCGGTTTAGCACATAAAACCAAATGGAAATATCTATCAAGGCAAGCCCCACAACGGTTAAGCCCATCACAGCACCTGCACGGAAAGCTACCTTTAAGCCTTTATTCAGGCTCTTGGTGCAAGCTTGTGCAGTGCGGTTTGAAGCAAGCGTTGCCATGTTCATGCCAACATAGCCCGCCAAGCCACTGAAGAAGCCGCCTGTCAGAAAAGCCCAGGGCACCAACCAATGTAAGACATGCAAGCCCCATACCATGATCTGAAATACAATAAATGCAATGATAAAGAATATCCCCACACCTTTATATTGCTGCTTCAAATAGGCGAAAGCACCTTCACGAACAAAACCGGCAATCTCTTGCATCCTGGCTGTTCCGGGATCGTGTGCTTTTACCTGATAAAAGAAAATCATTGCGAAAACTAACGCTAGGATCGCCCCGATAGGCGCAATAAACCAGAGAATGGGTATAGCTATCATAATACCTCTATCAATTCGGATTTAGGAACGTTTCGAGACTACATTCCTTTATGAATGGCTTTTTTATAGGTATAAGCGTTTCTGTCAAATAGAATATTGTTTCAAGGAATACTCTGGTGTTGATAAATATGCACCATCAAGCATGATAACCCCTTGTAGTATTTTCGCAACTACGTTGTATTTTAGTATGATACCGCTCTTCATGCGAATCTGGAACAGGTATCCAAAAGAGAAATAAATTACTTCAGTTTAAGGAGTTTCCCGTAACTACATTGGGGAGTTCCTGTAACCCGATATAGGTAAACTCCACTCGGCTGAGAATTCCCTTTAGCATCTTTGCCATTCCATGTGAAACCAACTTTGCTATTATGAGGAACAGCCTCATCACTAAAGAGCTTTTGCCCTTTGATATTAAACACTTCCAGTTTCAAGCTCTTGTTATAAGGACTCTTAATATCAATACTGCAGCTCTGGGAAAAAGGATTGGGATAAACCGTAATACAGCTAAGGATCGGGGTTAAAGTATCCTCTTCTATAAATACCGCTGCATCAATGTGCACAGGAACTTCAACAAAAGCAGAATCTAAGATCAATCTAAAATTAGCTTCAAGCATAGTACTGGGCTGCGTTCCAAGATAAGTGATAGTAAAACTCATCATGCCGTTTACCGGTATCACTAAAGGCAGAACTTGAGAAGGAGTAATCTGCCAACTCTGTGGATCAATACAAGTCCCCGGTATCAAGGCTTCAACCGTTACAGCAGCGTTATGCATATTATACACTTCCAGACTTTGAGTTGCTAGAGAAGAGAAATCCAGAGTATCTGGCACAGTAAGAACATAGTTAACGGGCTTAATATCTACCACTGCGCCTTCTACAACTGTCATATTCATCGGCATTTGCTGAGGCAGTAGAATCCAGCCATTATATGCACCGCCAAAACCAAAGTTCACATGGAAATAGCCATTGGTATTGTAACCATCCACCACCACATTGTGCCCCGAATTCCATGAAGGCGTGACCACTGCAAGATGCACCGGCAAAGCCTGTTGCATATTGGCAATCATGCGGGAATATAAATCTGGAGAAGCTTCTGTTAAGAGTTCAGCATCAGCAAAGCCAAACCTATGAAAAGCATTGAGTGCCTGGCTTACCGCAAAAGTACCTGAACCATTGGATGCGTAAACCTGTTTTAAGGTACTGCCTACGGCAAACACAATCGCTGCATCAAGGCTGTCGCTTAGATCTTGTTGGTAGCGATAGCGGTAATTTATCTCATCCAAAAAGTCGTTTAACTGAGGATAAGACGGAAAATCAAGCGTAGCAAAGTCATTATCAATCCAGTAGTTACGTCCTCCATACTGATGGTGATAATCGTCCGCATCGCTTAATCTGGTGCCATTTAAAATACGGTGATAGTTAACAATCTGCCCCATCGCTATCGCCGGGCAACCTGCCAAACTCCGATTACTATTTAAAGGATCGAGCGGGCAATACATGTTGTAGGGATAACTCTGAGTCCACAGCGTCTTAACCCATCCCTCTGTATTGGAATAACCTACGGGAGGCCATTGCTCAACTCGGAAGGCCTGAAAAGCCGTTTGCCAAGCAGCTTGGTTGATATGGGCTTCCTGCTGGTTTTGCAGGCGCAGGCTCAGGTCTGCTATAGCTAAATTGGCAAGAGGGTTATCCGAGTCTTGGGTTAAATAATCTGAGCTGCCGGAATAAGCATAAACAGGGGGCAGCTCTTCCTGTGCACCGATGATGATGTAACCAGTTGGTTCTAAGTGAAATATATAAGCAAGTAGCATATCATTAGTCGTTAGCATTTGCTCCGATTGAGATAAGCGCAGACTGGGATATAAGAGCTGAATCTTAGCGGTTGCAAGCTGATTTGCTACGATAAACGGTATGGTCTCCGCCCATAATAGGCTGATAGACAATAAAATACAAGCAATTAGGATTCTCTTCATCTTTGTCTCCTATTTCCCAGCTTAAACAAGCAAAGATTGTACCATTATTGGGCAAGATTAAATACGTATGCTCTGGATGGTTCCTTGGTTCAGTTTCAGTGCAGGTTCGCCGTGAATCATCATAATTATCCCCAATTCTTCACCACACTGAGGGCAGCTAGGCTTGCTAAAGGTTTCTGCCCCGTTTAAGCCTACATAATCATCGGTCAGACGGCTGATTAGACATTTCAGCAAGCGTCCCTTGCCGGCTTTGAAATAACGGAATAACTTGAAACCGCAACGGCAGTGAATATCGATGATCTTGCCTGTTCTCATGCTAAGCCGTCCAAATTACATAATAAAGCTTAAACGCTTGAGAGGCATGGCGTAAAGCCTCTTTTTATCCAAATCTAACAGAGCCATTAAAACATCATATACCGAAGGGCTTTCCAAGAGTTTACACACCCGTATCTCGCACCCCACCAATTCTATACTCTGAATAATGGCACACAGATCATAGCTCTTTTGGCGGGTGGGGGTTGTTTTGGTGAAGCTATAGCTTTCTCGCTCTTTAAATTCCTTGATCTTGGTTGTAGCTTCAAACAGCAAATCAGGCGGAATGGTGAGTGATATTAGTTCGCCAACTGGTAACTCTGCCTTGCCCTGTAATGCCTCGCAAGACAAAAGGTTAAACTCCGGTATGCGGGTATGGCTAAACTCATTTAGAATCATCTCCGCTGGATAGGGAGCATAAAAAGAGATATCAAAGAACTCTCCCATGCCTTCTACACCAACGGGAAGAGGAGGAGAAAGGCTAACCTTGGGATGAGGCGAAAAGCCCTGTGTGAACACTGTTTGCAGGTCTAATATCGCTATTCTGCGGAACAGCATCCGCATCCAATCCAGATGCGAAATAAAGCGTAATAATCCCACTTTCTGATAGAACACTCGGTAGCGGTAATTGGGGCGCACCACAGTGCCGGGAGGATGCTGAAGTGCTGGAGTGTTGGGGTTTTGGGGTGTAGAGCAGCATTCTAATGCTGCTGTAGTACTGGTACTGGTTTGCACTTCATCGTTACACACGCCACACAGAGAACAAATATCCCTGCAATCAGCGGTTTGGACACCCTGTTGAGCCTTGTCCCATTCTGCTATCAGAAATGCCTTACACACGCCGATATCGATAAAATCCCAAGGCAGCGTAGCATCAGTATTTCTCGCTGCCAGATACTGCGCTATATCAGTATTGGTCTGTTTAAAGGCACTTTCCCACAGCGAATAATCGAAACCTTCGCTCCAGCCATCAAAACAAGCTCCATTCCTCCATGCAGATTCAATAACTGACGCCATATGCTCATCTCCACGCGTGATG
>JALNXT010000179.1 GCA_023230245.1 Candidatus Cloacimonadota bacterium | reverse complement strand
AATTTTGACCTCGCTAAAGTGGAAGGCGGTTATGGAGAATTTGAAGGTGCACCGCGTGGCGTTATTTTAAACACCCCATCCTACTTGATTAATTCCAAAGGTTATCAAGCTGGTTACAAGGGTTTTAGTTTTGAATTTGACCATTACGATAATGCTAATGAAAAGTCCAGAGAATACAATCACTGGGTTGATCTGGCAACCTGGACTCATTCAGGTTTGGGACCAGATATGGTAGGAGATACAGGATTCTATTACAACGACGGTTGGGTTCGCTGCCAGCTTGATGCCAACAATGGCGTTATCATTTTCCGTTACAACTGGAACAGCAATACCTCCACCTACGCCAACTCAGTAACCTTGAATGCCACAGATGCACCGAATGGCAGAGATATCTATGCTTATGATGCTTACTTGGGCATTTGTGCTGCTACCGGCGGAGAATCTGCTTTCCACGAAGTACGTTACCTGAAGCTTGAAGTGGAAGAAGATGCACCCCTACCCGTAGAACTCTCATCTTTCTCTGCAATCCAAAGTTCGGTTACTAATGCCGAGATTAAATGGACTACCCAATCTGAGACAGAAATGACTGGCTATTATATCTATCGTGGAGATTCCGATAATTTCTCCAATGCACTTGCTATCAGCCCGTTGATTAGTGCCAATAACACCACCACAGAGAGCCACTACACCTTTACCGATAGTGGTTTGGGAGAGGCTGGAACATATTACTACTGGTTACAAGCCCAAGGACAGGATGGAATTTCTACACAGTATGGCCCAATAACCCTATCTTTCCAAACTGGAGGCGGTCTGGATACACCAGATATCCCTCTCAGCACAAGAATTGATGCAGTATATCCCAACCCCTTTAATCCCAGCACAACCATTAGTTACATCATTCTAAAAGATGCAGTTGTAAATATCTCCATCTTCAACGACCGTGGTCAATTAGTGAGAAATATCAATGAAAATCACAAGATTGCCGGTTCTTATAAAACTGTTTGGAATGGGATGGATAATTATGGAAACACCTGTGCTTCTGGAGTTTACTACCTAAAGATGCAAGCAGGAAACGATGTAAGCATCCATAAAGCAGTAATAATGAAATAACCAAAACCTCAATAAACTAAATTACACTAAAAGGGTGGCTCAGCTTATCAGTTGCCACCCTTTTTTCTTGTCCCTTGCTTATCCGAAGCGAATTCAAAGCAACACTGAAGCTGATTTGATCGGGAGACCACCCGATGAGATCCCGATCGGATCCCGATGAACCCCCTTGCGGATGCCCAAGGAAGCGGAAGAAAAGGTAGCGAAAGAAAATATTAACGAATATGCAGGATTTCACTTGACAACAGCATGAAATAATAATATCCTGCCACAAAATGGAACTGGTGGTAAAAAGAACAGCATGATATCAATAATCATAGACAGCAAACTCTCTCGCTTCCACAAGGAGATGAAATACGTATTCAGCTTTATATTCAAAAGCTTGGGTTATCACTTTCAGTTCATCACCAATTGGGAGGAGTTAAAGGCTAATGACATATTCATTTTCTACGGATTAACGGAGCTTACTCCGGAAGAGATCAAGGTATTAGCGAAGCGTAATATCACCTTCTTCATCCCTTGCGATTTTGAGTTTTACGATCCCAAAGCATACACGGCGGACAAGCTGCGCCGTTGTTTGCGCGAGCACAAGCTACTCTCTATTACGCCGGTTATTTCAGCGCGCAAATTCGAGAACATCGCCGAAAACTATAGCGAAAGCGATGTGAACGGTGGTAAGTTTAACTTCGATCTGGTGGGGAATATCTTTTTGCACCTGTCCAACCTGGAAGAACGCACAGACGCTCAGGCAATGGACAAAGGTATATACCCGGATGAAGCCAGTGCCTTTTACAACTTCAAGGATATTCCGATAGTGGATAACCTTCTCTGGTTGATGGACAGCATGATAAAAGAGCATTGTCGCGCCAAGAAAAGCTTTATCGCCCAAAAGATGTTCTGGCCTGACGCACAACAAGCTGCCGTGCTTTTATCGCACAGTATTGATGATTTGCAGAAGTGGGACCTTTCCTCGCTGGTGCTGTCACTTGCAGACGATTTAGCCATGTTCTTTTCTTTCAAATGGAAACAGCTTGGGCACAACCTTGCCGGAAAGCTGAAATTTATATTTACCAATTACGAACTTTACTGGAACTTTGAAGAGTTCCGCAAGCTGGAACGTGAATCTGGCTGCCGTAGCACCTACTATCTTGCCACAGAACCATGTGAAGAGATAGATTACAGTTTGGAAGATCCGGATTTGCAGGAAGAAATACAGCAAATCCTCCGCGAAGGTAACGATATTGGCTTGATGACTACTGGCGATAAACTGAATCGGGATGATTATTTAACCCGCAAACAAATCTTGCTGCATCAGCTTGGCAAGGAACAGATAGGTATTCGCCAGTGTGGATTTCGCAGCAACGAAACCACGCGTGACTTGCAGAATAAGATCTCTCCCAGTTACAGCCAAAGCAGCTCTTTCCAAAACGTTCCCGGATTCAAGAACGGCATCTCCTTGCCCTGGTATCCCTGGATATCGGGAAATAAAGCAGAATTCGTGGAACTGCCCACCGAGTACCGAGATAATCATTTGAAACTTACCAAACATAAGCTGGTTCAGCTAGAAGATGCCAAGCATCAAATTAAGAAGTTTTATCACCAAGCTACCCGCTCACATGGTATCTTCAGCGTAGATTTCTCGATCGCCAGCTACAGCGATATCCATTATTGCAATAAATTGTACGCCTATATCTTAGCCCTGGTTAAAAGCGGAAATAACTACCTCGCCACTGCTGCAGAACTAGCAGCGTGGTGGGAAAAACGTGGACGCATCACCATCGACGAAGGCGAATATGAAATCAGCGTGTTCTTCCCCGATGATATAGATAGCTTTGTGCTTAGCGTGCATGGCGATCCTAAGATATTGGAGATTGATGGGATTAGCGCAAAGATTGAAGGCAATACCATCCGTTTCAACAACGTTAAAGCCGAATCCATCGCCGTAATCCGTCTTAATAAAAACGCATGAAAAAACTGCTCCATATCCAGTTACTCCCTCTAGTTTCAGGAGTGCAACGCTTTTCTTTGCATCTGCTGGATGGACTGGATAAAACGGAGTTTGAAATCTATATGGCTTTCCAACCCGGTGGAGAACTGGAAGGGGAGGTGCGCAAACGGGGATATCACTTTTTAGCTCTGCCCACCTTCTGTCACCCTATTTCGGCTAAAGACATGTTAACCTTTGTCCACTTACTGTGGCTGTTCCGCAGATATAGATTTGATATCGTGCATACAAACAGCTCTAAACCGGGATTATTAGGACGCATTGCTGCCCGTCTCTGCCACGTGCCTTTAATTGTACATACGATGCATGGCACCGCATTTCAGAAAGGACAGCCCCTTCTCACTTACGGCTTCTATGCATTGATGGAGCTGAAAGGTAATTTATTCGGGCATAAAACAGTGTTCGTGAATAATTCCGATAGGGAGAAATGCCTGTCTATGCACCTCTTACCCACCGTAAAGGCACGCACCATATACAACGCAATCCCCCCCGAACTTACCTTGCAACTAAATACCATCGCAGAGCAAAGAACGATGCCCGATAAGCAAATCATCATCGGTTCCACGCTTCGCTTCTCCACCCAAAAGAATGTTATCAGGCTTATTACTGTGGCTTGTAAGGCTTGTAGGCAAGAGCCCAAGCTGAAGTTCATCATCCTTGGAGATGGCGAACACTTTGCCTTATGCCAGGCTATTATCAAAAGTTACAATGTAAGCAACCAAGTTCTGCTGCCGGGTTGGGATAGTGATATCGTGCCTTGGCTTAAAGTCTTTAACGCCTTTGTGCTCTATTCCCGTTGGGAAGCTCAGCCCTTCAGTATCATTGAAGCGATGAGTTCTGGTTTACCGGTGATCGGCTCTGCCATACCCTCGATACGGGAATTGGTGGATGAAGATAGCGGTTATTTGATTGCCTTGGATGATGATGCCAGCTTGGAAGAGCTGTTTATTAGCCTTGCAATAGACTTCCAGCCTGCATATCGTAAAGGCAAACAGGCAGTACAAAGGATTACAGAATTGTGCGATTATAACAGTATGATAGATGACTATACGGCTATTTACAGGGGATAAGTAGATGAACCATCTGTACTTACTTATCTTAATTGAGTTTGTGGCTATCCATGTGCTAACCCATTTGCTGATGCCTTTGAACCTCAAGTTTTCTAAAAGACTAGGCATCATTGCCATCCCCAACGAACGCCGCATCCATAAAACTGCCATTCCAGAAGCGGGAGGATTGAGCTTTGCCATCCCCATTGTTATTGCTCAGGCTAGCTTTGGGATGCTTAGTGGCAATAGTGAGATAGGGAGAATGCTTTTACAGCTTAGT
>JALNXT010000178.1 GCA_023230245.1 Candidatus Cloacimonadota bacterium | reverse complement strand
AAAGGTAGAGTTAAATTCTACCCTTTATAAAAAGTACTTAAATGCTCTCTAATTTTACTCTATTATATCATATAGATCTTTTCCAACACTGTCTATACTACCATCTATATCCCACTTAATACGGGCCCCATGTTTAACAAACTCTACAACTGTACCCATACTACCTACTGTAATGAGTCCATAAGTCATCTTTGCTTTTACTCTTATTAATCCCTATCTATTAAAATATTTTACAGCCTCATAAATCATACATTCTGTATCTGAGCAGGAAGATGTAGATATAATTTCACCATCTCTTGCTTTAATGCCTAAAAGAATGGCATTGGTTACAACCTTCGCCTTAAGTTCATTTGAACCCCATACCGTATCAGAGAAACAATACTCGATTGCTTTTGACAATTTTTCATTTAATAACATTTTATTGACCTCCTTTATTATTTTATTCTCCTCTTCTTCTACAAATATAATATATAATTAATTATATCAATTATTACAAAAAAATATAAAGGGTAGAATTAAACTCTACCCTTTATATTCTAAAAATTTATATCTTAAAATCATCAATGATATATTGCACTTCCGGACTTATTTTATAAGGCACATCCTCTGGTAGATATATAAATATACTATTTTTCCAAGTATCATAATAATTCCCATTAAAATTACTAAAATTATGTTCTTCTATAGTAACAACAATTTTTTCATAAATATTAAAATCTGGAAAGGATTCTTGCACAGTATAATTTGTTTGTGTGTCATTATCATTATAACTATATCTATAATCCTCTCCAAATACTACATTTCCAAGAAGAATATGACCAGTAGAAACATTTTCAGTATAACCAGCCCAACTATCCTTAATATTCTTTAAAGTTATTACTTTTGAGAATTCTACAGCATTTGTAAAAACATTAATACTATATTGAACTCCAATATTAATTTTAGAAATGATTTCTTCTAATTCTTCTTTTGATAATTTTCCTTCAGTTTTCTTGATAATAACTCCCATAAGTATAGCACGCTTCGTTTTTTCACTCATTGATTTAAAACTATTATTTTCCATAATTCCTCCTTAATGGTTAATTTCATTTTTTAGAAATTAACCCACAGATTTTTAAGATTAATCTGTAAACTTTTTATTATATGTATAATATGTATTTAATTCCTACATTATTTGGATATTATAAGGGTAGAGTCATTATGACTCTACCCTTATACCGTGCCGAAACTTATAGAGAGGAGGATAAGATAAGAATTTAATAATCATAATGTACAATATACTTTGGGAAATAGATTGTACATTATTTATAAGTTAATACTCATAAATAACATTTCCTATATTAATTGCTTCCGATTCATCCATTTTTAATAATATCAAATCAACATTTGAAAAATCTATCTCACTATTATGTGAGATCATAAAACATTGTTCAATATCTAACATATTTATTTGTCGATCTAATACATCTAAAAATTGTAATCTGTTAGTCGTTGATAGCCCTCCATCTATTTCATCAAGTTTTAACACATTATATTTTGTTGATGCTTGAATTAATAAAGCAAAACTTAATATCATAGATATCATACACACTTCCGATGTTGACATAGATGATATATCATCATTTGCTAATCCACTACCATAACAAGGTATCTTAAATTCTTTATCATTTATAATAAATTTTCCTAATATAAATTCTCCATCAAATAATAATGATAATAGTTCATTAGCTAATGATATTATCTTATCCATATATAAATCCATAAATAAGGTCTGTATTCCAGTAGTTGGAGATGAATAATACTTTATAGTCTCAACTTTATCATATCTATTTTTATAATCTTGTAGTTCAATAACATATTCTTTTAATAAAGTTAAACTATGTTTTATTGTATCTCTATCTTCCATTAAGGGTTTCATTTCTATATTAATCTGCTCAATAGACCCATTAATAGTATTTATATTATTTAAATTCTCCTTAATCTGAATAATGTTGCTTCTGATATTATTAAACTGTGAAGTTAATTCATTTCGATTCTTTTCAATCTCAAATTGTTCATTATAGAGAGTTATAAGAAGATCCAATTCAATCAAAGTTTCTTTTGCATTTAATAATACTATCTTATTTTCCTGCAGTATTAAATTATTTTCTTCAATTAAAGAAGTTATATTATTAAGACCCTGATTCAATTCATTTATGTTATATAATACATCTTCAATAATACTATTTTTTGATTCGTATAATTTATAATCAGCCTCTAATTCTTTAAGCTTTTGTTTCTCTATTTTATATTCATCAAAGATATTAGAAAATTCTATAAATTTATACAAATCATTAATATCTTCAAAGGTATCATGATTCTTTATCCTAGTTAATAAAGTTTTCTTATCTGTAAATATTGTACCATTAGGTAATTTGTCTAGAATAATATGATAATTATCAATATATCTAAATATAATCCGAATATTATTAATAACTTCAAGGATATTCATTATTTGTGTTTCAGTTAATTTTAGTATATTAAGTTTTTCTGAGTTTTCTTTAATTTTATTAGAGATACTTTGTATCTTTTGTTCTGGATTTAATTTGGCTGCATCTAAAGCATCACTGATAAATCCACAATTTTCTATTTTACAATTTGTTGGTCTTAGAGATAAATATGAAGCTTTATCGTATAAAGTTTCATAATATTTTAATTCAATAGTATCGTTAGATAATATTTCCTTAATACTATTAATTTGATTTTGAATTGTTATTATATCCGGGATTGAATCCATTTGTATATAGGATATAGCATCATTTAACACATCCATATACACATTCGATTTAAATATATCAATTACTTCCTTAATATCTTTTAATATATTCAATCCTGTAATATATTCATCCTTAGATATCGATAAAGCATTTTTTATATTGGCATTCTTAAATATTTCTTCATAATTCCTTATTAAGAGTTGGCAATTATTAATCTCTGTTTCTATATTGATATAATTGTTTTCACTTTTTAAGGAATTTAATTTTTCAATTTTTCCACGTAATATTTTTGTATCGTTTTCCCTATCCGATAATAACCCATTTATTTTAGATTCTTGAACCTGTATAGCCACAGATAAAGAATCAATAAGTCCTTTAACTTCTAGATAATACCCCATTACAGTATCTTTAGAAAGATCATTAAATCTTTCTATTTTATTTATACAGTTTTTTATTTTTATATTATTCTCTTCTCGACCTCCATCAAGAATTAGGAGTTTATTGTATATTTCCTCATACAAATTTTGAATTAGTCCATTTGGGTCTAATATACTTATCATTGATTTATATGAAGCCATTTGTTCAATTAATTGATTCCTAGTGTTGGATAATCCATTGATTCTATTTTCTAATGAATCTAAAGTTAATTTAACTTTATTTTCATCTCCAATATTATCTATCTTTGATGATAAGTTATTTACCATTGATTTAAATATGGATGATCTTTTAGATAAAGTTTTATATATTGCATTATAAACTTCTAATGTTTCTATAATAGATGCAGCAAATCTTTTCCGTTCACCAGGAGTTTTATCTGCTAATCCTCTATCATTTACACTCAATTGAGATAATGCAATAAAGTTTGGGTCGAGATTAAATTCTGAGTATAATATATCTTTAAATGAAGTTATATTTCCATTTGAATTTAATTCTATAACATCATTTCCTATATATTTTTTAATATATGCTCTTGTTGTATCTCTATCGCCATTATGTTTAACTGGATGTATGAAATTTATTTTGTATAAAATAAAAGAATCTCTTATAATTATTTCTTTCTCAGCTTGTTGTCCTGGTATAAATGATGAATTATCATCTGGTAATGGGCTTAATGCAGTCATAAGTGTACTTTTACCAGAACCATTTCCACCTTTTATTAAAATTATTTTATGTGAAGCCTTTGTAAAATCTATAGATAGTTCATATAATCTTAAACCATTGTATATGCCTATATATCCTGAAATTTTGATTTTTTCTATTTTCAATAGGATCACCTCATTAATATTAAGTTGTTTAAAATATAAAAAAATAAAACTAGTGAACTTAATCACTAGTTTTATTAGAGGTGAAGAATGAACTTATGACAACACAGATAATGGAACAAGATCGGCTGAAACCCCACTCGCATCATCTATGTAATCAATATATTTATTTTTAATACTGATATATTTAATATTTGTATTATCTACTAATACCAGCATTACATCACCCAAGATTTTAAGAAGTATAACATAATATACCTCATCATCCTCAAAGTAATTGACAGATTTTACCATTTCAATTTTCAAAAAATCTGACTCACTAATATATAAGTCCTGATTAGGGTCAGTTTTAATTAACATATATAAATCTTTGTCATCTTGAGTATAAACAATTTTTGGATTTCCTTCTTTACTTTTACCAACAGATAATTTAGT
>JALNXT010000176.1 GCA_023230245.1 Candidatus Cloacimonadota bacterium | reverse complement strand
GCATATCACTGATGGTGCGATCTAACACAAGTTCCATATTACCGGTTCCTTTGAATTCCTCAAAGATAACCTGATCCATCTTACTGCCGGTATCGATTAAGGCAGTGGCGATAATGGTTAAGCTGCCTGCTTCTTCGGTGTTACGAGCAGAGCCAAAGAATTTCTTGGGTCTAATCAAGCCATTGGCATCCACACCACCGCTTAGCACTTTGCCACTGGAAGGGGTAACGTTATTGTAAGCACGTGCCAGCCTGGTGATGCTATCCAAAACGATCACCACATCTTGCCCCAGTTCCACCATGCGCTTGGCTTTTTCCAATACCATTTCGGCGACGGCAGAGTGGTTTTTGGGTGATTCATCGAAGGTGGAGCTAATCACTTCTCTATTTCCGGGCTTTAAAATCTTCTTCATTTCGGTAACTTCTTCGGGGCGTTCATCCACAAGCAACACAATAAGATACACTTCCGGGTGATTGCTTAACACGGCATTGGCAATATCTTGAAGCAGGATAGTTTTACCTGTGCGGGGGGCAGCAACTATCAATCCGCGCTGTCCTTTGCCGATGGGGGTGAAGAGGTTTACAATACGTGTGCTATAATTCTCGGCTTCAAACTCCAGATTAAGCCGATCAGTGGGGTAATAGGGGGTAAGCTGATCGAAGGGACGCAACTCTTGCATGCAAGCAGGGGTCATATAATTAATTGATTCCACGCGTAAGAGGGCATAGTATTTTTCGCCTTCTTTGGGGGAACGCACGGGTCCGCTGATCATGTGTCCGGTTTTTAGGGCAAAGCGTCTTATCTGGGTAAGTGAAACATACACATCATCGCGTCCGGGGTTGTAGTTATTCTGGGGAAAGCGTAAGAATCCAAAGCCATCGTCCATTATATCCAGACAGCCCGTTACAAAAGCCAAGCCTTCTTGTGCAGCTTGAAACTCCAACATTTTAAAGACCAGTTCATTGCCTTTAAGCTGTGTGTAGCCAGGGATGCCTATCTTTTTTGCTATGCGATTTAATTGTACTTGGTTTAAGCTAAACAGATCGTCTTCAATTAGCATTATTTATCTCCTTTTTGGTTATATCCGGTAATTATTAAACGGCTGGCACTGGCGCAGCCTACATCTGTAATACGAGCTAACACTGTATTCCCTGCAATAATTAACTCTTCGCTATCGGGCATGGTTTCCAAGCGCTTAAGCGTGTCTTTGGTATTGCGTAAAAGGGTTTCGCAATTCCTACTAGGATCGTCCACGGGCACATAATAATCTATGATATCGATATTATCTAGGGGCAGTTTGTTGGCCATTTCATACAGCTCTGCGCGTTTGAAAGTACTCTGATGATATGTGCCGGAAAGCCTATCCACAGATGCAATCCAATGATGGATAAGGACATGCGTAAGCTGAGCAGGGCTTTGTTCTCCATCGCTATACATCTCCGCGACCACTAACAAGCCCTTAGGTTTTAATACTCTGATAATCTCAGATATCACTTTGTCTGTATTTTCCAGATGATGCAGGGAATTGGAGAGGGTCACGGTATCAAAATAGTTATCTTCAAATTGAATATCTTCAAGGTTCATGCGGTAGATTTCCACATCGTTTTCAGGGAAAAGCTTCTCCGCATATTCAACGTTTCTTTCGGACGCATCAATGCCAATTATCTGAGAATATGATTTCAGGTTCTGCTTCAATGTGTGGATGAATTCTCCCCTGCCAGTAGCAGCGTCTAAAACTAGTCCGCCATCAACCTGCGAAAGGATATTGATTATTTCTTTCATGAGAATCTCCTCGCTTGTAGTAATGAAAGAGCCAAGAGCTAAGCTGCTGTGCTAGGGATGTTTAGGAATTAACTTATGTAACTTTTTCTCTTCCCACAAATCGCGTTGGCACAGCTATCTCCCAACCGAATCTATAGTTTTCTATCCTCTGTTTTCCGTCAAGAGATATCTTCATTTATTCGTATATTAACGGACGGGTCACCTTGCTGGCATTGCCCTATCATTGCCCACTCAATGCCCATAATAAGGGCAATGATAGGGCAATGATTGGAGAATAGAAGCAAGGAAGAAAGCTGCATGCACAATGCCTGGACTTACCTTATCCCCTCTGCTTTTCTCCGTGTTAAAAGAAAAATGTCGCTGAGTACCCAATTTCATATCCTAATCATTATTAACTTGATTTAAACATAAACTCTAGTTCTATGAAGAGTAAGGCAACAATACTAAGCCTACCTTGCTATTTAATGGTATCATTACTACTAAACAGGGAGCGATAATGTTTGCGGACGATATCCAGAAAGCTTGGTTCGCTGTATTCTTCCAAAGTCTTCAAGGCTGTTTTGCGTCCATGATCGTAAAAGGACTGGGATTTGTTGAAAGAAAAAGGTCTTCCACCTGGTAGCGCTGCATCAACTACAATATCCGGCTCAAATTCGTTAATATCCTTCAAAGCCAGATATGCCTGATTATGAAGAACAGCTTTCAATGCTATCTCAGGACTGAATTTGCGTTTAGTTTTGGGATTAACTTGGTCGACGAACTCCACAAACTTTGCCTGATGCTCTACAATGGGTAACACATTTACGGCAATAATCAGGTCGCTTTTGAATAAATGAGTGTAGCTAAGTGGTAAGGGGTGTTCTATCCCGCCATCAACAAAAGTGTAGTTGTGAAAGTAATAGGGTGCAAAAATTAGGGGTAAGGATGAGGATGCGCGCATTGCGTCTGCAAATTTGCCACGGTTAAAGAGGATAGTACTACGGCTTTTAAGATCGTAAGCACAAGCTAGATATGGTATTATAGCATCTTCAATTAGTGCATCGGAAGTCCATTCTTGAAACAGTTTAAGCACATAGTTGCCGTCAAATATACCTCGTATTCGCCGATCGAGATTTAGGGGAGAGAATACCTTGGCATTGCTGTTGCGGCCGGCGATCTCCAATATTTCTGGGATGCTCATCCCCATGGCATATAATGCGCCGACTATAGCCCCGATACTGCAACCCAGAACAGCGTTAATATCAAAGTGCTGCTCCAGAATGCTAAGTACCCCAATGTGAGCAAGACCCAGGGCAGAACCTCCACCCAGAACAACAGTTGCCGTCTTCTTTTCACTCATATCTGTTACCAAACTCCCATAATATTCAAGTCCGTACACATACTATTAAGGTGGAAAAAAGTCAAGCTAATTGTGTTTAGATATTAGGCTTATCATTTTATTAGCTTTACAAATTAGACATTCCTGAGAGCATGCTCCCAAAATCAAATAAAAAGGAACCACTTAGTGTTAAAATTCACTGATATCACCCTACCAGAACCATTGCAAAGAGCTGCAGCAGCTCTTAATTATGTGTCACCCACCGAGGTGCAAGAACTTACTATCCCCTGGCTACTAGAAAATGATAGAGATTTAATTACTCTCGCCCAAACAGGAACAGGCAAAACTGCTGCCTTTGGTTTTCCCATTTTAAGCCTCACCGATATTGAGAAACTTGCCGTGCAAACGCTTATTCTTTGTCCCACCAGAGAGCTTTGCATTCAGATAGCTAACGACTTTTCAGATTATGCCAAGTTTATGCCACGCATTAAAATTACTGCCGTCTATGGCGGTGCTCCCATCTATAAACAAAAAGATGCGCTTAAAGCCGGAGTACATATCGTTGTCGGCACACCTGGAAGAGTTTTTGATATGATTCGCCAAGGCGTACTTAAAATTGAGCATATCGGTATTTTGGTTTTGGATGAAGCCGATGAAATGCTCAATATGGGCTTTAAGGAAGATTTGTTTAGTATCATGAGCCACACTCCTGCCACAAAACAGACCTTACTCTTTTCCGCCACTATGCCCAGCGAAGTGGATAAACTTGCCAAGAGCTTCATGAAAAACCCTCATCACATTGTAGCCGGTAACGAACATCAAGGGGCAGATAACATTAGCCATTTCTTCTATCGGGTACAAGCCAGAGACAAATATCTGGCGTTAAAGCGGATAGCCGATATGAGCCCCAAGATTTACGGCATCATATTCTGCCGTACACGTAATGAAACTCAGGAAATAGCTGATAAACTTCAACAGGATGGCTATAGTGCCGATGCCTTGCATGGAGATTTGTCCCAAGGACAAAGAGAGCTGGTGATGGGCAGATTCCGCAGTAAGTTCGTGCGTTTATTGGTCGCTACAGACGTAGCAGCACGTGGTTTGGATGTGGACGATTTGACCCATATCATAAACTATCATGCACCTACGGAACCGGATATATACATTCATAGGTCTGGACGCACAGGACGTGCAGGGAAAAGCGGTATTTCCATCACGATCATTCATAGCAAGGAAATTAGTGCTTTGAAAGCCATCGAAAAACGCTTGGGCAGAGATATCGTCTACACCAGGATACCCGGCGGCAGAGAAATCTGCGAAAAGCAACTGTTCAATTTCATTGACACTGTGGAAAGAGTGGAAGTAAGCAC
>JALNXT010000175.1 GCA_023230245.1 Candidatus Cloacimonadota bacterium | reverse complement strand
CAGGAGTATCAGCTAATAGCTTGGGAGGAATAGCCGGTAATAACCAAACCGGAGCTGTGATAGAAAACTCCTTTTCGACTGGAAGCGTAACCGGCGATAGTAAGATAGGAGGAATAGCCGGTAATAACCAAACCGGAGCTATGATAGAAAACTCCTTTTCGACCGGAAGCGTAACCGGCAATAGTTGGATAGGCGGTATTGCCGGTAATAACCAAACCGGAGCTGTGATAGAAAACTCCTTTTCGACCGGAAGCGTAACCGGCAATAGTTGGATAGGCGGTATTGCCGGTTATAACAGTGGTACAATAAACTGCTGTTATTCTTCGGGCAGTGTGAACGGTGCAAGCGTGAGCATCGGTGGATTAGCCGGTGATCAATATGGAACCATCACTAATTCCTATTCCCGCGCAAGTGTCAGCGGAGGAAACTATGTCGGCGGTTTGGCGGGGTACCAGGCGAGTGGAACTATCAACAATTGCTATTCTACCGGTACGGTTTCAGGAGGACAAAAAGGTGGCTTAACCGGTTATACAGGAGGAACCGTAACCTCTTCCTATTGGGATACACAGACCAGCGGACTTACCACTTCTTATGGTGGCACAGGCAAAACGACAGCACAGATGAAGACTCTATCCACCTTCACCGGGTGGGATTTCGTGGGCGAAACTAACAACGGAAGCAACGACTATTGGAATCTCTCGACTACGGACTATAACGGTTATCCCTTCTTTACTTGGACAGTTAGTCCTGCTATCAGACCCGCAATCCCGGTTTCGCCGGCTAATTTGGCTACAGGTTTACCGCGAAGTGGGTTTAATCTCGTTTGGTCAAACGGCTCCTTGGCTCTAACTCCCGATCATTACAACCTCACTCTCGTAAGAGCGTATGGTTCCTATGATAATTTTATGATTGACACCGAAAGCCATACCTTCACAAATATCTTGGGACTTGCTTTCAATCCCGTCTCCTTAGGCGGGGTTACCTTTGATTTTGACTATAACAGCAATTTCTTCTGGGCTTGGCGTGTGGAATCAGTAGCACCGGACGGCTCTTCGATTAATTCCGCCTGGTCTGTATTTTGGATAGAGACTGATCCTGCGATTGCCCTCGACTACAGTAATCCCATTGTGCAAAGTTTCTCCAGTTCCACTTTCCCTCCCACAGGATGGACTGTAGTTCCCACCGAAAGCACATGGACAAGAAGCACTGTAAACGCTTTTGGAACTGCGGGAGAGGGTAGTGCAAAAGCAGAATTTTACACACTTCCCCAAGGAAATGTCTTGGATATAATATCTCCCCTCTTTAGAACCAACTATTCCCTCTCCAATGTCCAGCTTTCATTTGATTATGCCTATGCTGCAAATGCAAGTTATCCCAATCGGATGGACTATCTGGATGTAATGTATTCATCGGACAGGGGGGTTTCCTACCAGTGTTTAAACACTTATTTGGGAAGTGCATTGGGAGATCTGCCGACCGCTCCGCCCGTTGGGGGGCAATTCGTCCCGACCTCCGGGCAATGGGCGACGAAGCTTATATCCTTGCCCGCAGATGCTCAACTGGTGAAGATCAGAGGAACCAGTGCAAACGGCAACAACCTCTATGTGGACAATATCAAGATAGAAGTATTAGCGCTTCCAGCAGGGAATGGTACCGCCAGCAATCCTTTCCAGATCAGCAATGTATGGTATCTTGAAGCATTGAACCTTTTCTTGGGTAGCCAGAATGCAAACGTGCATTTCAAGCTTACTGGGGATATAGATTTTTCCGGATATATCGCTGAAGAGGAGGAGAATGGCTGGGCACCTATTGGATCAGCGGCAAGCCCCTTCTATGGTCATCTGGATGGAAACGGTAAGCTTATCTCTGGTTTGTTTGTAAACCGTCCCGCTGTGAGCAATTGCGGTTTGTTTGGTGTTCTGGAAGAAGGCTCGCTCATCGAGAACTTGGGCATAGAGACTGCAACGGGTTCTGCCCTAAGCGGATTATCCAAGGTTGGTATTTTAGCCGGATGGAACAAAGGCACCATATCCCGTTGCTTTACATCCGGTGCCGTGATTGGTAACGGTGATGATATCGGTGGAATGGTAGGGCTAAACGACGGAACCATTATCAACTCTTATTCCCGTGCTGCGGTATCGGGTGTTGATTACGTTGGCGGTCTTATCGGCTACCAAACAGATGGTACCACCACCAATTGCTATGCTACAGGCAGTATTAGCAATACCGGTTTAACGAGCAACAGGGGCGGGATTATCGGAGCTAATCTTTACGGTGTTGTGAACAATTCCTATTGGGATACCCAGACCACAGGTGTGGCATGGTCATCAGGATCATCCGGCAGCTTTGGTAAGACCACCGCTCAGATGCAAAGCCAGGCTACCTTCAGTGCTTGGAACTTTGCGGATGTGTGGTTTGTCCATCCTGCTTCCAATAGTGGCTATCCGCAATTGTTATGGATGGGGTTACCGCCTGCACTTAACACCCCCACTAATGTGCAGATACAAGCCGGAGCAACCCCGGGCACAGTGACGCTTAGCTGGGATAATATGCTTGCTGCCTGGTATGGTATCTATTTCGGAACATCACCCAACAACATCAGCTATCTGGGTTGGACAGCAAACCACAGCATTACCATCGCAGATAGTGATATGGGATTTTTCCAAATCACCTCCGGAAACGGAATTGCCTCCGGTGAACAATTACAGGGCAGAATCCTGCTTCATTAACGATGATAGATAGCGGCGCTCTCTACTCGGCAAATGGGATTCAAAAAACCTATAATCTGGATGCCTACGGTACTGCAGTAGTTTATTTTGCCATTCGATATACTGGCTATGACCTGTATTCACTGTATCTGGATGATTTCGAGGGACATCCCATCTATACACCTTCTGGAAATCTGGATAAAATATACGAGAAGACAAGGAACTAATTGCCTCAGAGCAATATATCATGGGGATACGGGTGAGAGCTTGTATCCCCATTATTAAGTCTCACCGAATATTGTAAATGCGATAGCAATCACTATATCAAAGCTAACAAAGCTACATCATGTAACCATATCCGTATGATATACATACTATAAAGGGCCCAAGTTTAATTAGAGTGGGTAGCCGTGTTAAATAGCGCGATTAACAAAACTATAATTTAGCTGCTACAGAAACATTGTATCTCTCTTCCTTGCTTCTATATCGCTATCAATGCCCACCCATTGCCCTTATGGTGAGCAATTCAAGGGCAATGATAGGGCAATGCTCACAAGGAAGTGTGTTGCAGGAAAGGGGTTAATGGAGAATGTAACGTTATATTTCACAAAGAGTAAAAGAGTGAAAGAGGGAAAGAGGGAAAGAGGGAAAGAGTGAAAGAGGGAAAAGAGAGAAAAGAGAGAAAAGAAAGTGAGTTGTCCTGATAATAGTGGCAAAGTGGAAACCAGGATCGAAGATAGTATGATTTAAATGTCTATTTTCTCTTTGTTCTTGTTCTCTTTGTAAATCTTTCGGTGCCTTCGGTGTTCTCGGTGGTAAAATAGATCAGTGTAAATCATGTCGATCCAGTTATCAGTGTTCTATCACTTTTACTCTCTTTTCCCTCTTTTTCTCTTTGACTCTTTTACTCTTTGTAAATCTTTCGGTGCCCTCGGTGTTCTCGTTGGTAAAATAGATCAGTGTAAATCGTGTCGATCCAGTTATCAGTGTTCTCTCACTTTTACTTCTTTTCCCTCTTTCACTCTTTTACTCTTTGTAAATCTTTCGGTGCTTTCGGTGGTCTCGGTGGTAAAATAGATCAGTGTAAATCATGTCGATCCAGTTATCTGTGTTCTATCACTTTTTCCCTCTTTCACTCTTTTACTCTTTTACTCTTTGTTAATAATTCGGTGCCCTCGGTGGTCTCTGTGGTAAAATGGATCAGTGTAAATCATGTCGATCCAGTTATCAGTGTTCTCTCACTTTTTCCCTCTTTTCCCTCTTTCACTCTTTTACTCTTTGTTAATAATTCGGCGCCCTCGGTGTTCTCGGTGGTAAAATAGATCAGTGTAAATCATGTCGATCCAGTTATCAGTGTTCTATCATAATCTCTTTTACTCTTTGTTAATAATTCGGTGCCCTCGGTGTTCTTGGCGGTTATTAGCCGAGTGAAACAAAGAGATACATCGAGACGAAGCAAGCCAAGAATATTTCTCCTTGACTAAAAACCGTCTTCGCGCTTAACTTTACCACAGTTCACAAAGGAGAATTAACATGAGATTACAGTATTTAGGTCATTCTGCGTTTCGCATCGTTGCAGATGACGGAACGCAGATATTGATAGATCCATATCTGGATAGAAACCCTTTGGCGCCCATCAAGGCGAATCAGCTTTCCGCAGATTACATCATCCTTACGCATGCTCATGGCGATCATCTGGGTGACGCCTTATCGATTGCCAAGATGGGTATAACGGTGATTATCTGTGTATCGGAATTGGCTTCGATAATCTCCAAACGGGGC
>JALNXT010000174.1 GCA_023230245.1 Candidatus Cloacimonadota bacterium | reverse complement strand
AAAGCAAAGGGACGCAATGCAATGCCTCCACGGTAGCTTGGTGAATTCTTATAGGGGTTATCCCAAGTAAGTGCGAGTGAAGCATAATCAGCCGGTCTATAGCTTACACCACTACGGAAATCACCTTCCTTAAAACCATCTTCTTGCCAACGGTAATTTGTACCAAGGTACAGGTTTGGGAAAATGTAAGCAGGGAAGAACTCTCCGCCAGTAGCAACAGTGTGAATGTTTTTCCCGTTGTTTCGCTGATAAATGTAGCTTAAACCATCATTATTTAAAAACAACCAATAGTTCTTTTGCCATTTGTCTTCTACATTTAGATGGGCTATACCCAATCCATTGGCATTGCCTGTGCCCAGTAATGAGGGGTTACTAATGGGGATAAACATATTGTCTATCCCTGCAATTGGAAAATCAAACTTATCCAGACTGTTTGCTATCGGTTGCGCACAAAGCACACTCCCAATAGACAGAACAAGCATCAGGAATACCAGTTTTGTTAAGGTTTTCATAATTTCTCCTTGTCGCTTTAAATTTTATCTCAGATCAAAAGCAAATGCGTGTTTAGTATCACAACTAACTCTACACTTAGTTACTAAGAAGGGTTTTAAAGTCAAGCTATATTTTAACTAACCTTTTATCCACGTTTTAGTAAGGGTCTAAAGTTAATTCCCTTCTTTTGCACCATTGTGTAGGGGGGTACCAACCCCTAACTATCCCATATCGTGATCCGGGATAGTTATCGGATAGTTAAGAGCAATACAGAGGCACCCTGCAGATAAGAAATGCGAATAACACTAAAAAATATGTTGCTGGGAGAAAACATATGATTATCTTTCAGTATATACATCTTAACATATAGGAGTAATGCTATTATGAATAGTTTTCTTAGAATGCTCCATCATTACGAAGTGCTTCTCTTGCTTCTCTTGCTTCTGTTGCTAACCTTGCTAACTGGTTGTTGGTCTTACATTAACAAAAGCAGTGCACAAGCTTTTCTAAACCGCAAACAGCTTATTAATGTAACAGTATATCCCATTAACATCATTAAGGGCAGTGAAAACATCAATGATAAGGAATTGGCTCGTGAACTTGTGTACTTTCTGCAACAGGAAAGCTTAGCCGATCCCCTATTGGGGAGTTCCAACCATTCGTATCCATTCCAATGGGGACACAACCAAGCAGCGATGGCTCAAAGAAGTGCAAAAGCCTTTGCAGCACAAGTAAGAGCTGATAATATCACCACTGACTATGCGCTATTGGTGGAGATTCTTTGCAATCAATACGAAAACAATGTTATGGGTGTGGGATACTACCTTGTGGATAAAACAGGGCTTGCAGCGGATGGAAGCCTCAGCAATTCAGATTGGCAGGATTTTAAGGATATTAAGCCTACCAATAGGCAGGGTGGCATAAAAGTTGTCGAAAATATGCTAAAACGAAACTGGAAGAATGAACTCGGTTTAAAGGGTGGTTTTTAAAATGGTATCTGTTACCAACAACCCTACTGGGTTCTAATTAAGAGGTAGTTATGAAACACAATTGGCTCTTTTGGATTCCCAGAGGGTTATTATTATTGATAGCTCTCTTTACTGTACTATTTTCTTTTGATGTTTTTGAGTCAGCAGTTCCATGGTATGAAGTTGCCATGGCTTTCCTCATCCACAACATTCCTTTTTTTGCTATCGTTATAATCTTATATATAGGCTGGAAAAGCCCCGCAATAGCCAGTATTTTATGCTATCTTACCATGTTGGGTTTTGCTTTTATAATTCGCTCTAACGGTAAGTTTTATATCCCATTGATCTTTGAATCACCGATATTTATTGTAGCTTCGTTGTTCTTGCTTGAGTATTTCAAAGCCAAATCCATAAAGGCAGAATAAGCAGATTTCTATTTAAACCTATATCCCTTTTATGTTTGCTGAACAGCCATAACTTTCAGTTTATCATACAGAGTTTTTCTATCGACACCAGAGATGATTGCAGCAAGGGTCTTGTTACCATTCACAGACGCTAAAACCGCCTGGATGTAATCTTGCTCCACTTCCTCTAGAATGCGTTTCAGACTATGAGCATGGCTCAGGGTAAACTTCATGTAATCAGGTATATCTGCTGAACCTATCTGTTGACTTTCATAGAGGATTACCATTCGGTAAATGAAGTTTTCCAGTTCACGCACATTGCTAGGCCATGCATATTTTACTAGGATATCAATAACTTCATCAAGACCGTTGCACGTATAAGTGGACATAAAGTACATGTAAATAGTTCATGACAAGATAGATAAGCATATTATTATGACTTCATCATTACGCAGGAGCTTATCATGGGAAAAGAGACCATGACATTTGCCGATCAAGAGATAGCCAACCGGCTGGCCAATCGCAAACATTTCCTCAAAGACATAGAACTGGTGATAGATTGGAAGAGAATCAGAAAGACACTTTCCAAGGTAGAGATCAGAAGAACCTCCGTGGCTGGCAGAGATGCTTTTTCTGCAGAGGTGATGTTCCGTATGATGCTGATCCAGGTTTGGTATAAGCTTTCCGATTACCAGATGGAAGAGAAACTCTTTTACAACAACATGTTCCTGTGGTTTTGTCATCTCAGTTTAGAGAATCCTGTTCCAGATTCTTCCACTATCTGTCGCTGGCGTGGCAGGTTTTCGGATAAGGGTATATTTGAGAAGCTTTTGAATGAGATTAACTGCCAACTAAGCAAGCACAACATCAAGATCAATGAGGGTGTGATCGTGGATGCAACCATGGTTGAGTCTCATGCCCGTCCACGCAGAAAAGAGAACATCGAGACTGAGCCTGCTGGCGATGCAGAGATACCTGAAAGACCAGCTTCCAAACCACAGAATTAACCGTGGAAGAATCAAAAGATGCAGATGCCCCTGGTCGAATCCATGGAACTGCCGAAGGATACAGAGGTGCTTGCTGATAAGGGTTATAGTAGCCAAGAAAATGAGGATGGTCTGTCTGACAAAAATCTGGTCTCCAAGATTATGCGGAAAAAGAAGAAGAACCAAGTAATGGATTCTGAAACGATTGCTTTCAACTATGAGGTGTCCAAAGAACGCTACCGCATCGAACGCAGCTTCGGAGGCCTGAAGAAACACTTTGGCTGGAGCTGCTCGATCTACATGGGCTTGGAGAAGACCAAAGATTATCTGTTGATTGGAGCAATTGCCTTTAATCTGAAGCGTAGCCTCAAGATTTTACGAGCGTTAGATAGGAGAGGTCTGCCTAGATTTCTGGATTAGTTCAAAAAACGGGCAATTTAGAGGCTGTTTAAGGGCATCTTGAGGCAAAATCAGACAAAAACGTCCGATTTCTTACAAATTTACTCCCTGTAACTTGCGAAACTCCTCTATAGATTTCTTGCGCTGATTTATGCAATGGTCTTGCTTAAGTTATTTAGTAATTCGTTCATAATATAAAGACCGGAAACTTACTGCCAACAAGCTTCCGGTCATGTTGATTAATGTTAGATTAAGCCCAAATCCATCATGGCATTTGCCACCTTGATGAATCCAGCTGTGTTGGCACCCTTAACGTAATTTACGAATTGACCTGAAGTTCCATAAGTTACGCATTGTTCGTGAATAGCTTTCATGATTCCGTGTAATTTAGCGTCCACTTCTTCACTGCTCCAGGAAATACGCATGGAGTTCTGGGTCATTTCCAAACCGGAAGTGGCGACACCACCGGCATTGGCTGCTTTACCAGGCCCATAGAGTATCTTGTTTTGCAAGTAAACTTCCACACCCTCTGGTGTAGTAGGCATATTGGCACCTTCGGATACACAGATGCAACCGTTTTTCACCAAAGTCTTGGCTTCTTCACCGTTGATTTCGTTTTGAGTAGCACAGGGTAATGCGATTTTTGCTGGAATGCCCCAAGGGCGTTCGCCGGGATAATACTTGCAGCCATATTCTTCAGCATATTCGCTAATTCTGCCTCTGCGAATATTCTTCAATTCCATCAGGAATTGCCACTTATCTCCCTTGATACCATCTGGGTCATGAATAAACCCGTCTGAATCGGAAGCAGTGATAACTTTACCACCAAGCTCATTAACTTTCTGAATGGCATATTGGGACACGTTTCCACTACCGGAAACAAGAACTTCCTTGCCAGCAAAGCTTTCGCCACGGGTTTTTAGCATTTCTTCGGCAAAATACACGGTACCAAAGCCTGTAGCTTGGGGACGAATGAGGCTTCCACCCCATTCCAGACCTTTACCAGTTAAAACGCCAGTTGTTTCGTTCATAATCTTCTTGTACATACCAAATAAGAACCCAATCTCACGCTTCCCAACGCCGATATCACCGGCAGGAACGTCCGTATTGTGCCCAATGTGACGGAAAAGTTCCAACATGAAGGAATGGCAGAAACGTTGCACTTCATCATCAGAACGTCCACGAGGATTGAAATCTGATCCACCTTTACCACCGCCCATAGGCAGAGTAGTAAGGCTGTTCTTAAAGATTTGTTCAAACCCCAAG
>JALNXT010000173.1 GCA_023230245.1 Candidatus Cloacimonadota bacterium | reverse complement strand
TTATTTAGTTCACTCTATTTTACTCTCGCATCCCCTGCGGGACACACTTATACTTAACGCAAGGATTGTGCCAAACCCTGCCAATTTCGCCATTTATTTTTTCGAGGGAGTGTATATGTATGATAAACAGTATCTTGTAAGGCAATATTTCTTTTGGAAAGCTTCTTTCCTGGCGTGTTTAAAAGTTTCTACCTGTCCCATAAACACTACTTTAGCCAGATAATCGTCCTTATATTAGGACAGTATTTCGTCGGTTTGTCATGGCAGGATTCGGAAAGCTGGCATTAGAGACTATGTGAAAAACTAATAATCCATTCCCCAAAGGACAATGCCGCCCGCTCCAATGACTCCCCGAACAGCTGGTTTTTCATTTTCCCCGTATTTTCCATAATTTGTACCTGCTTTACGATGGTATTCACAAGTTAATCATCCCTATATCATCCGTATATAATATACGGTTGATATACGGGGGATATATGTATGATATATAGTGTGAAGCAAGGGTCAAAAACGATTTCCAGAAAAAGGGGGGAGGTGCCCGCTTGATCCGCTATTCTTGCCAATATGCCGTCCCGCTGGGACTTTTCAATGCGCTGCCGGATTTTGACTTATCATTGCGCTGCGCCGAGTTTCAATATAAAACATGCCCATCTACCCATCAGCGCAATGATGAGTTAAAATATTCCCCCTTTTAACTCATAAACAGGCGAAAACAAAAAGAGAGTGTTTTATCACGAAACCAACCGTCGCCTGTTTATAAGTCAAAACCCGCCACAAAGTAGCGGGTTTGTCATTGTTTTATTATGTTTTGGCAGTAGCTTATTTTAAACTCTTTGCCGGCATTTCCATAGCATAGGGAAAATACATATAGGGGGGAGAGCTTATACCCTTGAATTCAGTCGGATCAACTAACCAATAGTCTCTATAAAAATCCAGCCCCGTGGCATCATTAAAACCTGCGACAAAAACCTCGCTGGAAGCGCCGTAAATTGATATTACTAGGGGCTTTAGTTTTAAGTGACATTTTTTTAAAACCCTGAAGTATTCGTCTTGATCTTTAATTGCCCACAGGATACCTCCGGGATGATACGATCCCATCAGGTAAACTATACCAGGCGCACCATAAGCCACTATCAATCCCTGTTCCTTATTAAACCCATGCCTAGTTAGAGTTTCCTCCGTAAGCTTTAAATAATGCGCTGTTTCAGGATCATATTTAATTCCCTTATACTCCACAGTCTGCTTGTAAAGTGGCTCAGATTTAAAAGGAAACTCTATATAGTGATATAAGCCTACAGAAGTTAAATAAAACGAGAGGCAAATAACAACCAACTTGGTGTATTTAAACCTAAGCAGGGGGATAAGCAGAGCAATCGCTCCCATAAAGGAAGCAAAGTAATATTTAGACGTTTCATCCATGGGAAAATAAGCTCCAAAAGCACCGAGGTATGGCACAACTATCAGCAATGGTAACAAGGGCAGAAAGCGTTTGTATGGCTTATACTCTGCGATAGCATCCACCATGTTGCCGCGCAAACCAATATGTTGCAGTATTGCTGTAAAGATCATTAAAAAGATCACCATTAAGAACAGTTGAGACAATACATAATACCCCAACAGATGTGCAATTACGTGTAGAGAACAATATACTGTAAGCAGCACTACTCCAATGCACAAGAATACAGTTTGCTGAATTTTACTATCACGCTTCAGACTAAACAACCAAAACGCTGTGCTTATTAGTATGGCGATGGTAAAAGTGATAAGCACCACGATTACAGTTTCTGTTATCGATCGTAGTAACATATTGGGGCTATAATGCGACCCCTTAACAAAACTATTGATATAGACATCATAGTATTTAAGGATAAAATTGGGTTTAAAGACGATGCTCCATAAAAACAAAAATACGAGGTTTGAGCTTATGTAAGTAAGCAATCTACGCCATCTATCAGCACCGGAAAACAAAAGCACCAAACTTGCACACAAGCTCATTACTAAACCTGTGGGTAGCTTCGCTAAATACAGCATACTGCTAACCCCGGCGGCTAAGGCTGCAAAAGCAAGGGAAGGGACGCCATCATAGGATATGCACAGTAGCAATAAGGCAGCGGAAATTATTAAGAACAACTGATTCAGGGTGTTATAAGACAACCCGCTGGGCAAACCTGCTACAGAATGCACTATCGGAGGCAGCATCATTAATACCAGTAATGAAAAGCTTATTCTGTGACCATGCATCTTTTTGTGCGTGATTGAGATAGCCCAGGCAAAAATGATGGTAGAGAGCAAATTTATAAACAATCCAAGGTATTTTACAGACTTAATGGTTCTCCATGAGGGCGGGATTATTGTTTTTACCACAATGTGTTCGAACCAATGTCCGCTCGGTTCACTCGGCTGGTTTTGCTGATAACGCAGGACGTAAAATCCAACATCTGTAACATCAAAACCCTTATCAAATCCCCAGATCAGAATCGCCAGACCTACAATTGCAAATGCAATTACTACTATGCTGAACAAGTGAGTTCTTGTCATTATCATCAGTATCCTTTAGGAGAAAGTGTTTTCATTATTTCAGGCTCTGTCTTTCATAATCCTACGTTTGGAGTAAGTGCAGAAAGCTTCAAGATCTTGTCAACTAAATATAGGGACATTCGCTTTATTTAGCAGGCACTGCTTTTACTCGTTTGACAGGCACATACATCAGAGCGTGTTGGCTCATCTTTTGCTTTCTGACGACATTGCAGCAGAATAGGGAAAATACATATAAGGGGATGGATTTACACCCTGGAATTCAGCCGGATCAACCACCCAATAGTCTCTGTAAAAATCCAGCCCTGTGGCATCATTAAAACCAGCTACGAAATCATCACTGGGAGCCCCTAAAAGCGACATTACTACAGGTTTTAGCTTTAGGTGGCTTTGTTTTAAATTCCTGAAATATCCACTTAGATCTCTTATTTTCCATAGGATACCTCCGGGGTGATACGTTCCCATCAGGTAAACAATTCCAGGCTGAGTATAAGCCACAATTAGTCCTTGGTCCTTGTTAAACCCATGTTTGGTGAGAATTTCCTCCGTAAGCTTTAAAAAATGCGCTCGTTCAGGTTGGTATTTTATTCCTTTATATTCCACAGTCTGTTTGTAAAGCGGACCATATCCAAAGGGGAACTCTACATAGTGATATAAACCAATAAGGCTTAAATAAAACGAGAAGCAAATAACAACCAGCTTGGTGTGCTTAACCCTAAGCAGGGGGAAAAGCAGAGCAATCGCTCCCATAAAGGAGACAAAGTAGTATTTAGAGATAGCATCCAAGGATACAAATGAGCCGAAAGCACCAATGTAGGGAACAACTATCAGTAATAGTAACAAGGGCAGATAGCGTTTGTATGGTTTATACTCTGCGATACAATCCACTATGTTGCCACGCAAACTATAGTGTTGCAGGATAACGGCAAAGACCAGAAAAAAGATCACCATTAAGAACAAATTAGACAATACGCCATAGCCCAATATATGGTTAATTAGGTTTAGGGAGACGTATACTGTTAACAATAACAATCCGATGCACCATAAAACAATCTGCTGCACTTTATTATCGCGTTTCAGATGACCTAACAAAAACATCGTGCTGATTAGAGTGGCGTAGCCCAAAGTGAAAAGCACCATTAGCACTGCGTCTTTTAGAGACATTAGCAACGAAGTGGGATTGTGTATAGATCCATTAAGATAATTATTGGTATAGGCATCGTAGTATTTAAGCATAAAATTAGGTTTAAAGATGATGCTCCATAAAAACATAAATGCCAGGCTTGAGCTGAGGAAAATTAGCAATCTACGCCATCTGTCAGTACCAGAAAACAGCAGTAATAAACTAGCAAACAAACTCATTAGTATGCCTGTGGGAAGCTTCACTAAATATAGCATGCTGCTAACCCCAGCGGCTAACGCTGCAAGAATAAGGGAAGGGACACCGCCATAGGATATACAGAATACCAATAGTGCAGTGGAGATTATTAAAAAAAACTGATTCAGAGTGTTATAAGACAACGCGCCGGGCAACCCTGCTGCAGAAAGCACAATAGGGGGCAACATCAATAATAGCAGTAGTGAAAAGCTGATTCTGTGTCCATGCATCTTTTTGTGCGTGATTAAAATTGCCAGCGCGAAAAGGAAGGTAGAGAGTAAATTTAGCAACAAACCAATATATCTTAAGGATTTAATAGTTCTCAAAGAGGAGGGGACGATTGCTTTTACTAAGATGTGTTCATACCAGTATCCGCTCGGTTCGCTTGGCTGGTTTTGCTGGTAACGTAAAACGTAACACCCGCCATCTGTAAGATCAAAACCTTTATCAAATCCCCAGATCAGGATCGCCAGAGTTATAACTGTCAAGGCAATTACTACTATGCTGAACAAGTGAGTTCTTGTCATTATCATCAGTTTCCTTTAGCCGAAAGTGTTTTCATTATTTCAGGTTCTATCTTTCATAATCCTAAGTTTAGAGTAAGTGCAG
>JALNXT010000172.1 GCA_023230245.1 Candidatus Cloacimonadota bacterium | reverse complement strand
CAACCGTGCTGCTGGCAATGGGAGAAGAGCAAGTACAATTGGCTCCCTTCAGACCGGGAACGCTCTTTATCCGCCATGCCGAAGACATCATCAGCGACATCAGCTTACTTGGCGAAATCTCCGTGAATGGTGAACTCGTCCGCACAAAGGAGACTAAATGAAAAAGAATTACACCGCCCCATATATCGAACGTAACAGCGCCGGCAACCTCAATAAATATGCTCACACCACCGTGGTGCGCCATCAAGACAGCATCGACAACGTGTTGATTAAGGATTTAGTAGAGGCACACGGCTCTCCCTTGTTCGTGTTTTCTGAGAAACAAATCCGCAGGACTTACCGCCGTTTACTGGATACTATCCGCATGCATTATCCGCTTACGGACATCACTTGGAGTTACAAAACCAACTACCTTTCCGCCATCTGCAACATCTTCCACCAGGAAGGTGCACCCGCAGAGGTTGTATCCGGCATGGAATACGAGCTTGCAAGGCATAACGGCATCCCCGGCGACCAGATATACTTTAACGGCCCCTCCAAGCGCAAGGCAGATTTGCACCTTGCCATCAGCGAAGGCGCTGCCATCCATATCGACCATCTGGAAGAGCTGTATTTAATCGAGAAACTTGCCGATGAGCTTAGCATCATCCCCAAAGTGGCAATCCGTATGAACATGGATACCGGCATAAGCCCCTTGTGGACACGCTTTGGCTTTAATTACGAGAACGGCGAAGCCTACCGCACCGTGCAGCGCATAGTCTCCGGCGGCAAGATGCAGCTTGCAGGTTTACACACTCATATCGGCACCTTTATCCTGGATCCCAATGCCTACTATTGGGCTGCCACCAAGATGCTTAACTTCGCCCAAACGATAAAAGAGAACTTCAATATTGTGCTGGATTACATCGATCTTGGCGGAGGCTTTGCCTCTCAGAACACCCTGATTGATCAATACACTCCCGGCGAACTTGCCTCTCCTTCTTTCGAGCAATACGCCGAAGCCATCGGAACTGCATTCAACGCTTCCCCCTATGTGAAAGAACACCGTCCCCGCTTGCTGCTGGAAACTGGCAGAGTCTTAATCGACGAAGCGGGCTACTTAATAGCCAGTGTGTTGGGCAAGAAAAACCTCCCCACCGGCGAACGTGCCGTCATTCTGGATGCAGGCGTGAACGTGAATATCACCGCCTGGTGGTATAAACAGCGGGTGGTACCTACTAAGCCTTTCCCGGGTAGTTATCAGAACACGGTGTTTTACGGCCCATTGTGCATGAACATCGATGTTATCCGCTCCGCAATGCCATTCCCAGATTTATATTACGGTGACACCGTGCTTATTTCCCCGGTGGGAGCCTATAACGTTACCCAATGGATGCAATTTATCGAATACCGTCCCAATGTGTGCCTCATCTCCGAAACCGGCAAAGTGGAGCTAATCCGCGAGAAGGAAGACCTCAGCGATATGATCGGCAGGGAGTCCATTCCAGAGCACCTGAGACGGGTCTGAGCCTATGAAGCTTTTTTGAGTGAATGAGTGGAAGGGTGAAAGAGTGAAACACAGTGGTAGCTTGAGTTGCATGGGTTTGAGTCGAGATGTAGCGCAGGACGCTGATCCTGCGAAAGTGGAAGAGTGGAAGGGTGAAAGAGTGAAACACAGTGGTAGCTTGAGTTGCATGGTTTTGAGTCGAGAGGTAGCGCAGGACGCCGTTCTTGCGAGGGATTTTAAGTAAATGAAGCTTGTGGAGCGTATAAGCCCTGTTGTGAGGGCTGTAGGTAGCGTAATTCTTGCCATCCCGCACAGCTATGCCTCTATGCTGTTTTCGGATTCCATTCTGCTGGGTCTGATGCTGCTATTGGTAACCCTGCTTTCTCCCGTGGTGGGCTTATCTGGCTTGGTATCGCTGGTAGTGGCGATTCTGGTTTCCCGCAGTATGGGTTTTGAAAGCTGGGAATCCCGTAGTGGCATTGCCGCTTTCAACAGCCTGATTATTGGCATGGCGGTTGGCTATTATTACCCCATGCAGATGATTACGCATGCCCCCGCTTTCTATCTTGGTTTCCTGATGATGATCTCCATCATCACGCTGCTGCTATATCTGCTAATCAGCTACTTGTCCAACACCTTCTTCCGCCTTCCCGCCATGAGCCTACCCTTTTCCATCGTTGCACTGTTGCTATGGTTCTATTTTGCCCGCTTGGGTTACCTCTCCAATTATCCTTTCGACAAATTACTGCTCTTCTCCCAACCTCCAAATTTGCCGGAGTTTTGGCGTCTCTTCTTCATCAGCCTGGGCTCCATCTTTTTCACCCCCGAAGTAGTGGCGGGCATGCTGGTAGCGGTGGCATTATTAATCATCACCCGCATCGGCTTTGTGCTGGCACTGTTAGGCTGGGCAATCAGCTACTTCCTGATGCATCTGATGGGCAGTGTAGCCGGCAGTGGCATGTTTTATCCCGGTTTCAATGGCATCCTTATCATGCTGGCAGTGGGCGGGATATACCTGCTCCCCAGTAAGACATCATGGCTGGTGGCTGCCTTTTCCACGGCGATTGGTTTCACTCTAATTCTGCTGCTAAACGTCACTTATTATCATTACAACGGTTTCACTGGGCTGTATTCGCCTTTAAGTGTGCCGGTATTTGCCTTCCCGCTAAATATCGTAGTGCTTTTGGTTATCTTTACTTTACGCCTGCGCATTGTGGTGAATAAACCGGTGATGAACGACTTTGGCGTCTTTAATCCAGAGCAAGCCCTGCAAACTTACCAAGAGAGGCACAAACGCTTCAGCAGCCTCGGTATTCCCCAGTTTGCCCTTCCTCTGCAAGGAGAATGGCAAATCACCCAGGGGCACAATGGCGAACACACGCACAAATTGGATTGGGCTTACGCCTGGGATTTTGAGATGCAAGATACCCAAAACAAGAGCTATGCCTCGGAAGAACATACGGTTAACGATTATTATGCCTTCGGCAAACCTGTTTTTGCCTCTGCCGCCGGTTACGTGGTGAAACTAATGGACGGCGTGATCGACAATCCCATCGGACAGCTAAACACCCGCGAAAACTGGGGTAATTACCTTTGTCTCTCGCATGGTTACGGGCTGTACAGCTTTTATTCCCACCTCAAACAAGGCAGCTTAGTGGTAAAAATGGGGGACTACCTAAAACAAGGCGATAAACTGGGCTTAATCGGCAATTCCGGGCGCTCTGCCGTGCCGCATCTGCATTTCCAGATTCAGCTTGGTGCGGAGGCAGGCAGCCGTACCAGATTGTCGCATCTCATCAACTATAAACTGCAAGGGGAAACCGGACTGGAGTTCATCGGTAGTGGCATCCCCAAAAAGGGAGATTCACTCTCTTCGCTTGTCCCGGAAGAACACCTGCAAAGCATGCTGGGCTTGCAAAACCAAGCCGAATTGACGCTACAAGTTACCTCCGGCAAACGCCAAAGACAAGAAACTTGGAAGATAGAGCTGGATTTTTGGGGGACATTCAGGATTCGCTCCAGTCGCAACAGCAATCTGGAGTTCAGTGTGTATCGAGGTATCTATAATGCGCTTTCCCTAAAGGGTAACCGCAACAGTGCCTTAGCTGCCTTTGCCTTGCTGATTTCCCGCCTGCCCTATAGCGAAAAACAGGAACTTGTCACCTGCGATGAACCTGCTTTGTCAGTTATTCTCAACCCCGCTTTCAGGCATCTAATCCTGCTCTTTACGCCCCTCTTTCAATTGCTGTATGCCAGCACCAAATCCCGCATTATATCCACCCGCGAGCAGATTATTATCCAAAGTGAAGTATCATACCACATTCTGGGCATAAAATTCCATAGCTTCAGCGGCACCATTAACATAGATAAATACAAAGGCATCAGCGAGATATCCCTACTAAAGGGAAAACGCCTGCTGCTGGAAGCCAAGGGCGAAACTAAATAAATGAAACTCACCTGCCCCTTCCTTGCTTATCCGAAGCTGAGCCGATCGGGATCTGATCGGGATCTGATCGGGATGCAACCCGATCAAAGCCCCTTCAGTACGGTTTCTAACCGGCATCGGACAAGCAAGGAATAACAAAGCTGGAATCCTGCTTGTGCGGGAACGACAGAATAGATACTAAATGCTTTAAAACAGAGGAGATAGAGATGAAAACTACCGTTATTGCAATGATCCTATGCCTGCTATCAGGTGTTATGCTGGGTCAAGGTAAATCCACGATTACAGATTCTTACAATGCCGAAACTGCCAAAAATTATACCCGCGCTTTGCAGATTATGGCAGAGATTGCGGCGACCGATACCAATGATGATTTTTACCAACTGCGCATCGGCTGGCTGCAATACCTTTTAGGCAAGTATAACGAAGCCATAAAAAGCTACACCAAATCCAATACCATCGCCCATAGTCTGGATGCCCAAACCGGTATCGTGAACTGTCAGCTGGCCCTGGGTAAATGGGATGATGCCCGCGAATTGGCTGACCAGATCCTAAAAAGCTACCCTCAAAACTCCGTGATTTTAGGCAAAGCAGCCTATG
>JALNXT010000171.1 GCA_023230245.1 Candidatus Cloacimonadota bacterium | reverse complement strand
CTGGATTACTATTATCAGGCTGCGGAGAGTTTCCTCAGTTACCTGGCTTTACCTGATTCGGCTATTGCTTGTTACCAAAGGGTTATTGCCGAAAAGGAGATAATAAGCACCCATCGGGATTCCCTTCAGGTTTTGGCGGAGGAATTGTCCATTACCCTGGATAGCTTGAGAACAGCTAGCTTAGTGGTAAAAACGTTACCCACAGAAGAGCCAAGTATTAGTGATTCGCTGGAAACGTCCATAACTGCAATATCCGATACACTGGTAATTGCAGAGATAGCCTTAGATGATGAAGCAGCAGCGGTTGATAGTATCCATATTGCAGCTCCAGAGTTGGCTAATGAAACACCGGATATTGCGTTTCAAGAGGCACTAGATTCCTTGCGTGTAGATATTACTCCCTCCGTGGAAGATAGCCTGATGCTTGCTCAGAGCGAAATACCAGAGGATGAAGCAAACGATATAGAGGAAGTTCCAGAGGCAGTTGAACCCGAAAAGCCAGTAGTGCCCGCTCCGGTAGCAGATCCGGCAATAGCTAAACAAATACGTGATCAGGAAGCCAAACTTGTCACCCTAAACACCCAGATAAGCAAGTTAGATGAGCTTTTACAGCAGTTTGAAACGGAAATAAAGCCTTTCTGCCTGTTTGCTATTGGTAGTGTTCTCCATGATAATTATCCCGAAAGCCCAAGAAACGCTGAAACGCTGGCTTTTCTACAAACTAATTACAGCAATAACAAGTTTACGAAAGCACTTTCCGCGCTCCAACAGGGGCAAACAGTTAGGCTTATCGATCCACTTGAAGCAAGCCAGGAAGCTTTGCTGGATAGTTTGTTTGGCATGATAAGTGTGCAGCCAGATTCGGCTGTAGTGGGGCTGGAAGAAATGCGCCAATCTCCCTATCAACGCTGCAAGCTGGCAGCCACTTTCCGCCTGGGATGGTATTATAGCTTTGAAGCTCCTGATACAACCCTTGCCAAGGATTATCTTGATGCAGTGCTGAAAGATACCAATGCTGGCGAATATGCCACGCTTACACGCAGGTTTTTTGACGGACGCAGGTTCCTGGTTTGGGATCCAGTAGTTGCGGATTCCCTTGTCGCTGCCGATTCACTTGGCATTGCCGATTCTTTGGGGCTAAATATCGAACAGCCTACTGAAGTCGATTCACTGCAAAACCCTCCACCAGATGATCCTGAAATCCCTGTTAAAGAACCACAATACGATATTCCCGAAACAGAAGCTCCCGAGCCTTCTCCCGTCATTAAGGAAGAGGACAACCCACTTGAATGAAATGGCTCAAAACGGTAATTACGGAGCAGAATCTTTTCATCAAATTGGCGATATTCATCACCGGCATTGCCACCGGATTTGAATGTTCTCTCCGCCAGCTCATTGCTCAGATTGCACTGTTCCTGATGTTTATGCTTCTGGAGCCAGGGCTTTATAGCCATGTGCTTTCTGCTTTGCGTCGCATTCTCCCTTTTCTAACGGGTTACTGGCTGTTCGCCACCATCTTTGCCCAAAGCTTTCCCACATCGCTAAAGTTCAGTGTCCAAATCATCTACCTTATTCTGGTTACTGTGGCAGTATTTGGGGGAGTGCAAATGAGTTCTCTGGCTTCAGATTCACACTACATAAGACGCAATCCTTGGATAAACGCTCTGTTCTTTTTCTCTTTTAGCACCTGGCTTTACGTGAAGAGCTTCTTTCATCATTATCAGCAGAGGCAAACGAATCATGGTTCGGAGCCAATAGCGAAGCTTGTTGAAGAGGTCTTTGCTGCTGTGACTGCCGAGACAGAAGACATCCGCTGCCAACTGCGTGAAATACTGGCGTTTCGCAAGGAATCGCCATCTATCCTTAATGCGCCTAATATCACTGGTATTATATTCTTAGCATTACTTGTGGTGCTAAATAATCTATAAAGGCGAGTGGATTGCGCTATCTGATGAAGCTCTGTTATGACGGAACCAACTACCATGGCTGGCAGAAACAGCACAATGGCATCAGCATTCAGGCAAAGCTGGAAAGTGCTTTGGAGGCTTTTTCGCAAGCCCATATTCCCATTATTGCAGCGGGCAGAACCGATGCAGGTGTGCATGCCCTGGCGCAATTTGCTCACTTTGATTATGAAGGCAGTATGCAACCGCATCAAATGCTGCTTGCCTTCAGAAGGCATTTACCCGCAGATATTAAAGTGCTGGAGATACAAAGAGTTAGCTCAAATCTTAGTGCCCGCTATCAGGCTTACGAACGCAGCTATCGCTACCTTCTGGCAAAATACAGAACGCCCTTTAACCGCAATTACAGCGGTTTCCTGCCGGCTATTCAGCTTAGCCTGCTTCCCATGCAGAAAGCAGCTTCTCATCTTCTTGGCAGGCACGATTTCTCTTCTTTCGGGCGAGCCAATCCGGAAGTGCCTAACCATATCTGTGAAATTAAGACATTGAGTATTTCCGAGAGCGAAGAGTTCTATGAGTTTATCATTGTTGCCGATCGCTTTCTGCACAACATGGTACGGCGGATGGTGGGTACTTTGGCAAACATCTCGCATTTGTCTTTGGCACCGGAAACTATCGATGCCATTCTCGCCGATGCTTGCCCCAAACAGAACTTGGTTACTACGGCGCCAGCATCGGGACTCTACCTGATTGATGTGAAATATCCTGCAACTCTGCTTGACGAAACTGCACAACCCCCAAAACTGGAACCCAATGAGGTGAATCAATGAAATATAACATTCCCCGCGGTACTTTCGATATCCTTCCCCAAGATAGCTATAAATGGCAATTCGTGATGGATAGCTTTCGCAAGATTGCATCCCGCTTTGGCTATGAAGAGATAAGCACGCCCATTTTTGAAACGGCAGAGCTGTTTGAACGTAGCTCCGGCGAAAGCTCGGACGTGGTGCAGAAAGAAATGTACCGTTTTACCGATCGTAAAGAGCGTATCTTTGCGCTGCGCCCAGAAGGCACTGCTCCCGTGGTACGCAGCTATGTGGAAAACCACATGGATGTGCTTTCCAGCAGGACAAAGCTCTATTATATAGGCCCTATGTTTCGTTACGACCGCCCTCAAGCGGGAAGATACCGTCAGTTTTATCAGTATGGCATCGAATTCATCGGTAGCGATAATCCCTATTATGATGCGGAAGTGATTGCCATTGAAATGCTTTGGCTTCAGGAACTGGGGCTCAAAAACCTGCGCCTGGAAATCAATAGTGTGGGCTGTCCCACCTGTGCTGCGGATTACGATGCAGCCTTGCGGGAGTTCTTCCGTCCTGCTCTGCAAGACTTATGCCCGGATTGTGTGAAGCGTTTTGATCTTAAACCCCGGCGTCTGCTGGATTGCAAGGTTGCTTCCTGCAAACCATTCCGCGTGGGCGCACCATCTCAGCTTGATTATCTGGATGCACCCTGTACAGAACATTTTGCCAAGGTCTGCGAGAGCCTTACTGCCATGGATATAAGCTACATTATCAATCCTGCCATCGTGCGCGGGCTGGATTATTACACCAATACTGCCTTTGAAGTTATCTACGAAGGGCTTGGCGCACAGAACTCGCTTGCCGGAGGCGGCAGATACAACGGCTTGATAGAACAAATTGGTGGCAAGAGTATTCCCGCAATCGGCTTTGCAGGCGGTTTTGAACGGCTGCTATTGGCTTTGGAAAAAGAGCAGATAGAGCTTGGTAAACGCATTTGCCCTGATGCTTACCTTATTTGCCTGGGCGAGAAAGCCCGTGTGGCGATCTACACCTATCTTAACCACTTGCGACAAAAGGGTCTATACATAGAATACGATCCAGATAAAAGCTCACTAAAGGCACAGTTCAAAGCTGCCGATACTTCCGGAGCAAGCTATGCGATTATCGTTGGCGATAGCGAACTGGAAGCCAAAACGGTAAACCTGAAAAACCTGGTTACCGGCGAGCAAGTGTCACTTCCCTTGGATGGGGGAGAGGCGGTGTACGCCATCCTACATCAAGACCATTAAATAAAGTTTGGCTTACAATTACGCTGCGACGAGCTTTGTGCAAAGCCAACTATGCTAAAACACAGCGTAATTGTGAGTTAAACAAATCAAGCTATGCATTTATAAAGCCCGTAAGCTTAGTATCCGGTTTATATTTTAACTCATAAATCGGCGAAACTGAAAATCTAAGGGGTTTATCTCGAAGATACTGTCGCCGATTATATAAGTCAAAAAGCATAGCATCCTGAGGGAATACGATTAAGTGTAAAGGCGATATCAGCCAATTTCAAATCCAAAAAACACCAAATTTAGCTTTTTCTCCCTTGCTTAACGATGTGTATCATACCTATATCCCCCGTATATCAACCGTATATAATATACGGATGATATACGGGGGATAAACTTATGATTAAGATGCTAAAGCAAGGGCAAAAAAAGAGAAAACATTGGTCTTTCCTGTTGGATGGACACAAAAAATGGGGTGTCCCTGAATGAAAGAACTACCCCATTTAGAGTATTGATAAAGTAACTGGAGTCCTTAACACCTACAAA
>JALNXT010000170.1 GCA_023230245.1 Candidatus Cloacimonadota bacterium | reverse complement strand
GGATTCAGGCTGCTCATCGCCATCAGCATTTGAGTGCCACTGTAGGGAGATAAGTCGTACAAAGGCGGAGTAGTTTGCCCCGGGCAGAAACAGAGCCAGCTAAGCGCTGCACCTTCACCGGGGAAGTTTATGTTGTCCCAAGACCAGGTTTGGGAGCCGTCCAAATCCAGAGTCTGCCAGTCTGGGATGTTAGAACTAAATGGCAATAACGCTTCAAAACCCTGATTTATCACCATATTCGGCGGGAGATTGGGGATGGTGACACTTACCAGATTGGATGCGGGGCTTTCGGAAGCAGTGGAATTAACGGCGGTTACGTGGTAATAATAGGTGAAACCCACGCTTACATTGGCATCAGAGTAGGTAGTTTGCGGTGTTTCGCCCAGCAAAGCCGTGTTACGATACACCCGATAGCTCTGCGCTGAACCGGTTTGGGGAGCTTGCCAAGAAAGCTGCACGCTCTGCCCACCGTAGAAACCGCTTAAGTTTTGGGGAGCGGAGATAGGCTCTCCGGCAGTTGTAAAGCTCCAAATTGGGGAAGGATATTGCTGGTCGCCGGTAACTTGCCAATAATACTGTTTATTCTGCTGCAGCGTGCCTTCCAGTTGCCACATTGAGCCGGGAATGTTATCTGCAATCAGGGCAAGACTATCGGGATGGGTGCCAAAGTTTAGCGAAAAGCTGCTACACAGGCTTACCCAGGTAAGTTCTATGTGCACAGGCACATCTGTTGCTCCATTGAAGGGAAACGGCTGCACCGGCAGGTAATGCTCTGCCTGCATACTGATGCGCAGGTTCGAACGGTGTGTTTTGAGGCTAAAGCCTGTTGCGGGTGGATTCGCCGGATCTGGGTTAATAGTCTGATTTTGAAACTGGATAGCACGTTGGTAAACGCTGTTGCTGCAATAAAAGTCGTCGGAAGTGCTGCCGGATTGCGCACCGTTTTCATCCACCGCCAGCACCAGATTGTGTATGCCGTCATACATAAAGGGCTGCGTGAGAGTTATGTGCAGCCAGCCATTGCCGGGAACACCAGCGGAGAAATCTGTGAGGTTAAGAGTGCCGCTAAACACCGGATAGAGGCTATCCACAGGAACCCAGCTATTCATTGTACTGCGAGTGCTATGCCCCAGCCAGATGCTTAACTGTTTGTTGCCTTCATAAAAGAGCTGGCTGGCAACGTTGTATTGAAACTGCAAGGTGTCAATGGTGCCACCCACACCTATTTCGGAAGCCATAAAGAGTTGTTGCGAATAGCTGTAACGCGCCACTGGCTCTATCGGCAAACCTTGATTTAGCACGGTTCCGCCACCAATGCTGATTAACTCAGCACCAAGGGTTAACGCTAAACACAAGGGTACTATAATAAGCAGTAGCTGTCTCATCACTTAAGCTTCCAGACGCTCACCTGTACCTTTTTCATATTCCAGTTACGTGCGTTGGTTGGCAAACCCTGCAGGAGATCAAATGGCGGGGTAAGCATGGTGAATCTGTTACTTAGGATAGCACTAAGCCCCTCAAAACTGCGCTGCGGTTCTCCGTCTTTACGGAAGCCTCCCAAACGGTTTTCCGGGATAGTAAACTCATCCTTCCAGTCATAGGCATCCACGATGATAAGCATCCCTTGAGGGTTTAGCCTTTCGCTTGCCACTTCCAGGAAGTTTCGGGGATTGCCACTGCGTTCCAGTACGTTTTCGGCAAGAATAAGATCGTAGCCTGTGAACTTAGAAGGGATATTGGCGCTGTCTGCTTGCCAGAACTCACACCTTGAGGCATAGTCGTGCAAACCCAGTTCTGCCAAGCTCTTTTCTGCGGTGCTAAACACTTCACCTTCCTCGATGCGGTAGTATCGGATATAGCCCTCTTCCTTCATCTGCGTGGCGAGACGGATTAAGCGGGTGGTGGCATCCAAGCCAGTAACATGGCTAAAGTGTTTGGCAAGCTCGAAGGCTGAGCGTCCGGTTTTACAGCCAAAGCTTAAGGCGGAATCACGCTTTATATCCTTGAAGTAAACATATAGTTTCTCCAACAAAGCAGCGTGGAAGTTCTCTCCCCACGGGCTCGATTCCCAATCCAAAGCGCACCAGGGCAGGATTTCAGGATCGTCCTCATAGAGGCTACTTTCGATGGTTACGGGGTTCTCGCTTTCCACATAGCGAAAGCCTGCATGCTGGAAGAAGTGCCGTCTAAAGGCATAACGTGCGTTGCGCAAGGCTTCATTGCCGGTGGAAATAAAGGAACCACCCTTAATCATGTTATGCCTGTTGTCGAAGGTAGGCACGGAAAAGTCGTCGTAATAAGGGTGCACTTTAAAGCCTTGAAAAGCTGCCATATGGCTCTCCGTCCATTGCCACACGTTGCCGATCAGATCGAAGAATTCGCCAAAGCCAAACTTATCTACGGGGCAGGCAGAAGCATAATACTCTAGGTTTATATTCCCCGGAGCCTTTTCCCAGTATGGCTGGTCGGTCTTTACATAAGCATCACGCAGGCAATACCACTCCGCTTCGGTTGGCAGCCGGATGGGCTTAGCATCGAGCAAAGCCTTCCAGTTGCAGAATGCCTTGGCTTCCAGATAGTTAACTTCCACGGGATGGTTCCAGGGCATGGGGATTACACTGGCGATAGTACGCAGCAGCCAAGATCCATCCTCATCTTTAAGCCAGAAGTGGGGGTGTTCGGTATTCTGATAATTACGCCAAGCCCAGCCTTCTTCCGTCCAATATTCTTTGCGTTGATAGCCTCCAGCTTTCACGAAGCCAAGGAACTCTTGATTAGACACCAGATAGCGGGAAGCCTTGAAATCTCCTACTTCAACCTGCTTTGTTCCATATTCGTTGTCCCATCCGTAGAGGGGATCATTGCTCTCCTTACCGAGCTTAATTTGCCCGCCTTTCACGTTTAGCAATTCATTCTTCGGCGCAGCTCCGCTTTCGTGGCAGATATCCCAGAACTCAAGCTGTTGAACTTCAGATAGCGGGAGTTGACGGATCAGCACCGAAGAAGTCTCCAGATGAATGCGCTGATGCTCTATCCCCATCATAATAGCCCACCAGGGACTATCCCAGGTTATCCCGTTTTTAGGCAAGGGCAGGGTCTTAATCAGCTCATCCACCAAGGCACGCACTTCAGCACGATAAGCACGCACTTCCGCTATGGATGGCCAGTTATAATTAGAATCGTTCAGGTCATCCCAGCTCATTTCGTCCACCCCTACGGCAAACATCGATTCGTATTCTGGGTTTATACGCTTACTAATTATCCGGGCGATATTTAGCTTGTTGATATAGAAGACTGCGGTGTGCCCTAAATAGAACACGATTGGGTGTCTGAGCGGGTCTGCCCGCAGGTAGAAGCCAGCATCGTGGGCAATACTTTCGTAAAGCTTGTCTTCGATATTAAAAGTCTGATGAAAGTAGTGCAGCACCTTATCTCGCAGTTCTTCAGGTGATCCCTGATTCAGAACGACGGTTCTTATTCCCTTTATATCATTCATTTTAGCTCCTAATTTAGTATCGTCATTGCTGATAATATAAGCAGTTTGCAGTGCTATGACAAGAACTAGGCCTGGTGCATAAACAGTTTGATCGGGTCGCTTTTCCCCTTTAATGCTACATTATGGTGGAACACAAACTGCTTGTACAGGTCATCATCCAAACGGGCAAGAGTAGCTTCTGATATTAACAGTTTATTGGGGGATGACGCTTTCTCAATCCGCGCCGCGACATTAACCGTATCGCCTATCACAGTAAGGTCTTTACGATCCAGGGTTCCCACATCTCCCTGCAAAACCAGCCCAGAGTTTATCCCCACCCGGATGGCGATACTGCTTTCATTATTTTCCGCTCTAATCTTGTTCAGCGCAGGAATACCTGTTTCCAGAATCTTTATGGCACTGTGCACGGCATCATTGGCATCGATGAAAATAGCCATGATCGCATCGCCGATAAACTTATCTATATCACCCAAACACTCGCGGGTAATCACATCGCAGATTCCAAAGAGGTCGTTCAGCAATCTTACCGTAGCTTCAGGACTGTTCTTTTCCGCAAAGCCGGTGAAATTTACCACATCCAGATATAACACGCTTAGATCCAAAATGCGACTAACTCCCGTATTTGAAGCACCGCTAACCCTGCTTTGAATATCGCTGTATGTGGCAGTGGATACATATTTACGGATAAGCCCGTTAAATTTCTCCTGCATGATGCGATATTCTTCCTGATGGGTGATATCTCTAAACACTTCAATGGCTGCTATTACGAGGCCATTCTCATCCTTAACGGTGGATACATGCGTCTCCACGGGAAAGCGGTTTCCCAGCTTGGATTTGGGATATACTTTGGCAACGGAAGTTCCGGCACAGGCGATAGCTTTAACGATGGGGCAGGCACTGTGGCAAAGCAGGATGCCATTTTCATCTATATGGTTCAGGATATCGTCTTTACAGCTTTTGCCTATCACTTCTTCTGCGCTATATCCCGTCATGGCTTCCGCAGCTTTATTCCAAAACAGAATTACGCGTTGTGGATTCACCAC
>JALNXT010000169.1 GCA_023230245.1 Candidatus Cloacimonadota bacterium | reverse complement strand
TCTTTTAACGGAGATCCACCGCAGTATTATTGGGCAGGATAAGGTGTTGGAAGACGTGTTAATCGCCCTTTTTGCCAATGGACATATCCTTCTGGAAGGCGTGCCAGGCTTGGCAAAGACACTGCTTATTTCCTCGCTGGCGCAAGCCCTCTCTCTCTCCTTCAACCGCATCCAGTTTACCCCAGACCTGATGCCTTCTGATATTACCGGAACAGATATCCTGGTGAACGAAGCAGGCACCGACCATAAACACTTTGAATATATCAAGGGTCCCATCTTCGCCAACATCATCCTTGCCGATGAGATTAACCGTACTCCGCCCAAAACTCAAGCTGCTCTGCTCCAAGCCATGCAAGAATACGCAGTTACCAGCGGTACAGTTACCCGTCCTTTGGGGCGTCCCTTCATCGTGATGGCTACCCAAAACCCCATCGAACAAGAAGGTACATACCCACTGCCGGAAGCTCAGCTAGATCGCTTTATGTTCTATATCAATATAGATTATCCCAGCCTGGCAGAAGAGCTGTTAATAGCGGAAAGCACCACCGGTAACGATAACCATGAGATACAAGCCCAGCTATCCGCGCAACAGATTATCACTATGCAGCATGCTATCCGCAGTATTCCGGTTAGCGAGCATGTGTTAAAGTATGCAGTAAATCTGGTGCGCCGTACTCGTCCCAATAGTCCCGATGCTTCCGCTGAGATAAAACAATGGGTGGCTTGGGGAGCCGGACCTCGAGCTTCTCAATACCTCATCCTGGCTGCCAAGGCACGTGCAGCTTTGGATGGAAGGCTAACCCCTGCGGAAGAAGATGTGAAAGCATCTGCCGAGATTGTACTCCAACACCGTATTCTGCCTTCATTTGCCGCGCAGGCAGAGGGGATTTCTTCCAAACATATCGTTAAAAAGCTCCTGGAGGATTAATGAGACTCTTGCTAATCAGCCTTCTTATGCTTAGCTTTTCTTGTTCTGCCTGGTCTGCCGAAAACAGGTATCTTTACCCTCTAACCCATGTTAAAAACGTGCAATCTTTCTCTATTAGTGAGGATAACAATCTGGTTTACACTCGCAATCAGAACCAAGTTTTGGTGTTTTCCATTTTCAATGCTTGGCAGCCCCGTATTGAAGCCGGATTTTACTCTCCTTTCAGCATCGAAGATATAGATACAGTTGCTGGCAACTACCTCTATGTTGCTTCCCGCGAACCGGCTAATCAGATTATCCCCATCGATACGCTTGCCACCAGTGGCAAAATATTCTTCCCATCTACCGTAATTGGTGATAAGCTTACCCGCGAAGGCGCCACGCTCTATATTGCAGATCGCTTTAGGGGCATAGATATCGTGAATATCGGCAATGGCGGCTCTCGCGAACTGCTGGCAACCTTCTCCGAAAAATGGGGCATCAGAGATTTTGTGGCTAACTATCCCTACCTCTTTGCCATCAACGATTTTGGCTTAGTCGCCGTGGATATCAGCGACCAAAATAACCCCCGTGCCATCGCTACCAACTACCAGATTGCGGATGCCACCTGCCTGGTGAAAAACGGCAATACCCTGTGGGTGGGCGCAGGTAAAAACCTGCTTGCATTCAATATCTACAATCCCGAAAGCCCCACCCTGATAAATCAATTCCGTCTGGCTAACGAGATTTCTACCCTAAAGGTGAAAGACAACCTGCTATACATTGCACTGGGACGCGGCGGAGTGAAGATCCTGGGCATTGCCAACCCCCTAAAAATAGAAGATGTAAACACGATCAATACCAACTATACCGTCTATGATCTTGCCCTGGCTAACGATTATATCTTTATCGCTCTGGGCAAAGATGGATGGATGATTTACGAATATAGATAGGCTCTTTTTCAAATTAACATGCTCAGTTAAGCTGATGCTGTTTCTCTTGCTTGCATTGCCTTAGCATTGCCCTTGCATTGCGGATGGGATGGACAATTCAAGGGCAATGCTAGGGAAATGAAAGCACACAAGATAGATGAAGAAATGAATCAGCTTACGAGCAAAATAAACTTAGCCACCATGATTGAACTTGAGACAAACTTTAGATAGGGCGATGCGCATTCTCTGCTTGACAAAAACAGCCACTTCAAATGACATGTACACAGAAATGAAGCCGTATGCTTCTGCCTTACTACCTAATGAGTTCGTAAGGCTATGAAACATAGACATAAAGATGTATATTTTACTGTGAAGCAGGCGGAATTCTTGAGATGAGAATGCCGCCTGTTTCATTTCCGGTAAGAAGGAGGTTCTTATAATCCGGATCAAAAAGGGTAAAGCCAGGACCAAGGAAGTAGTTCCAAAAGAGCGTATTAACAACCAAATCAATGCGGATAAAGTTCGCTTGATTGGTGCCGATGGCAGACAAATTGGAGTGGTCTCAGTACGCGAAGCCATGCGCAGAGCGGAAGAAGCCAATCTCGACCTCGTGGAGATATCTCCCAATATCGATCCACCGGTATGCCGTATTTTGGATTTTAGCAAATACTACTTCGAGAAAGAAAAGAAAGCCAGAGAAGCTCGCAAGAAACAGCATGAAGTGGAAGTGAAGGAAATCAAGTTTGGCCCTAATACCGAAGAACATGATTTTAACTTCAAGAAAAACAACGCCATCAAATTCCTGAAGCAACACAACAAGGTAAAATTCACCATTAGATTCAGGGGACGCCAGATGGCACATAAAGAACTTGGTTACAGAGTTCTGGACAAGCTGAAAGCTGAACTTGGCTACCTTGTGGACATCGATAGCGAACCCGTTTCGGACAGAAACTTGCTATCCATGGTGGTATCACCTAAAAAGGAAATCGATCGCATTCTTGCCAAAGAAACCCCAACTGGTGATGTTGCTGTGGAAGCTGTCGAATTGCCTCTGGAAGATACTGTCGCAATTCCTGCTGCTGCGGTTGAAGAAACTATTGCAATCCCAGTTGAGGAAAATGTTGTTGAAATAGCGGAACCCAAGGCTGTAAAGCCTCCGAGAAAGAAAAAAGAACCCGAGACCATATAGATTTACCAGAAATTGAATAGTTTATTAAAGCCTTTTGTTTGAGGCTTTTAAGATAAGTATTAATGTACCTAAGGAGATAGAAAATGCCTAAGATCAAAACTAACAGATCTGCCGCCAAGCGTTTCAAGGTTACCGGATCGGGTAAAGTTGTGCGTCACCATGCCAAAAGCGCACACATTAAAACCAAGAAATCGCCCAAACTGAAACGTAACCTTCGCCAGAGTGCCATCGTCCGTAAAAGTGATGAAGGCCGTGTTTACCGGATGCTGGGATTATAAGAGAGGAATAAGAAAATGCCAAGAAGTGCAAATAACGTCGCCGCCCATCGTAGAAGAAAAAAATATATGCTTAAAGCCCGGGGCTTTTTTGGTTGCCGGAGTAAAACATACCGCGTTGCAAGACAAACCGTCGAACGCGGAATGGCTTTTTCATTTGCCCACCGTAAGCTTAAAAAACGTCAGTTCCGTAGATTATGGATAACCCGTATAAACGCTGCCTGCCGCATTAATGATATGAGCTACAGCAAGTTTATCAATGGTTTGAATAAAGCTAATATCGATATTAACCGTAAAAGCCTTGCGCACCTTGCCTGGCACGATGCTCCGGCATTCGCTCGTTTGGTGGAGATTGCCAAAGGTCTGTAAATCAGCATTTCACGCACTTAGCTGTGTACAAAGGCAGAAAGGGTAATAACTTTAGCCTTTAAAGTCCAAAACCAGTAAAGCCCTGATAAGGATAACATTTTGCGAGAGCAGTTGATAGAATTAGTCCGGCAAGCCGAAACAGACATTTTGGCTTGCCAGAATCCCAATGACGTGATGAACGTTAAAGCTCAGTATTTAGGCAAAAAGAGCCTCTTAAACGGACTTTATGCCCGTTTAAGAGAGCTGCCGGCAGAAGAACGTCCGGCTTTTGGAAATTTAATCAACGAAAGCCGAAACAGGATTGAATCCTTGCTGGAAACCCAAAGCCAAAAGGTGAAAGAAGCTGCTTGGAATAACCGTGAAGGCGGTAAGGCTATTGATTTAACCATGCCAGGAATCCATAGTTCACGCGGGGGATTTCACCCGCTAACTATCATCCGTAGAGAGATAGACGATGTTTTCTTAAGCATGGGTTTTGAGATTGCAGAAGGGCCAGATATCGAAGACGAGTTCCATAATTTCGATGCTCTGAATACTCCTGCCAACCATCCCTCCCGTAACCTTGCAGATACTTTCTATTTAGAAGATGGCGGATTGTTACGTACCCAGACCTCAACTGTTCAGATTAGGATGATGGAAAAATATGCACCTCCCATAAGGATTATCTCTCCCGGAAGGTGTTATCGTAACGACAAACCAGATCCTTCCCACTCCCCGGTTTTCCATCAGGTGGAAGCTTTGGTAGTGGATAAAGGCATTAGTTTGGCGGATATGACTGATACGCTGTCGCAATTTGCGTCTATTATGTTTGGAGCAAATGTTGGCAGTAGGATTCGTCCGCATTTCTTCCCCTTCACAGAACCAAGCGCAGAGATG
>JALNXT010000168.1 GCA_023230245.1 Candidatus Cloacimonadota bacterium | reverse complement strand
CGATGAACATTGCTGTAATTATACGCATAGAATTATTTGATTTATATGCAAGTTTATTTACTATATATGCCATCAAAAATCTTGATACAAACGTTACTGGCGCCCAAATTGTATAACCATTTAATAAATCGAATAATGTTAATCCTATTGCACCACTTAATGAATATTCCTTATCCATGGTTAGAGCAATTAAAAATATAAAAATATTCCCAAAATGAATTAGACCGCCAGTTGAAGGGAAAACTGGGATATTTATAAATGTGGTTGTAACAAATATTAAAGCACTTAACATTGCTGTAATAACTATTTTTTTGATACTCAAAACCGACACTATCCTTTCAATTATTAATAGATAATATCATAGACGATAGGAATAGGGTCAACTTTTTCTTGATTTATATGAAAAGACTTTATAATATTTTCTATTTCATTACTGTATTCACTATGATTAGTATGAAGAATTGCTAGAACATCGCCAACTTTTACATAATCTCCACATTTTTTCTTTATTATTATACCTGCTTGATAATCTATTTTATCTTCTTTTTTCTCGCGTCCCGCCCCTAGATTCATAGCAACAATACCAATGTTTTCAGTGTCTATCTTAGCAATATATCCAGCAAATGATGATTTGACTTCAATTACATTTTTTGCAACCCCAAACTTGGAAACATCATTGATATAACTCAAATCACCTTTTTGATATCTGACAAAATTTTCAAAAACCTTAAAGGCTTTACCATTTTGCAAATTATTCTTCAATAATTCTATAGCGTCTTTTTGATTATTAACAATCTTTGCTTGCATAAGCATTACACTACCTGCTTGTAGACATAGTTCAACAAGATCTTCTGGACCATTACCTTTTAGTGTTTCAATAGCCTCTTTAACTTCCAAAATATTTCCAACAGCATTTCCTAATGGTTGATCCATGTTAGTAAGAAGTGCTCTAGTATCTTTTTTCATATGGTGTCCTATTTTTACCATTGCTGTTGCTAGCGTTTTTGCTTCTTTTAAATTTTTACAAAAAGCTCCAGACCCAAATTTCACATCTAAGCATATTGCATCACTTCCAGTAGCCAATTTTTTTGACATTATTGATGAAGCTATTAGTGGAACTGATTGCACTGTTCCTGTAACATCACGAAGCGCATAAAGCTTTTTATCTGCTGGGACGAGATTCGAGCTTTGCCCAACAATTGCTATACCAATCTCGTTAACTTGTTTAATAAAATTATCACGACTTTCCTCTACTTGAAATCCCGGAATTGACTCAAGTTTATCCAATGTTCCACCTGTATGTCCTAACCCTCTTCCTGACATTTTTGCGACCTTTGCCCCACAAGAAGCAACAAGTGGTCCTAATACTAAGGAAGTCTTATCGCCAACACCCCCTGTAGAGTGCTTATCAACTTTCACTCCAATAATAGAACTCAAATCTATTACATCACCACTATTCATCATAGCAAATGTCAAATCTGCGACTTCTTGACTTGACATTCCGTTAAACACTATTGCCATTAGCAAGGCACTAACTTGGTAATCAGGGATTATTCCCTTAACATAACCATCAATAAAATAAGTTATTTCCTCTTTAAGTAATTCTTCATTATTTCTTTTTTTTAATATGATATCTGTCATTTGCATTTCTATCACCTGCATGTTAATTATACTATCATTTGTGTTATAATAAAAGCGGTGAATAAAATGGATTTTAAAGAACACATTACAAGCTTGTTGGGCAAAGAAAAATACAATAGATTAGTCTCTTCACTTGAAGATAAGCCTTTTTCAGCCATTCATATTAATACCAATAAATTTAACATTGATAGTGAGACTTATAAAATGTTTACCGGTCAGATGAAAAACCACCCTTTTGTAAAGAATGCTTATTATATTAATGAGAAAATGGGAAATCATCCCTATCATATTGCAGGCGGTTTTTACATACAAGAACCAAGTGCTATGCTTGTTGGAGAAATTATTCCTGTAGAAAAAGATGATTTAGTTATTGACATTTGTGCTGCACCAGGAGGTAAATCCTCACATATTGCAAATAAGTTATCAGAAAATGGGCTCTTAATCTCAAATGAAATAAATTATCCTCGAGCAAAAATATTGAGCGAAAACATTGAAAGACAAGGAATAAAAAATTGTATTATTACCAATGAAGATATCGATACATTAATAAATACATACTCCGGAATTTTTGATAAAGTAATATTGGATGCTCCATGTTCTGGAGAAGGCATGTTTAGAAAAAATGATTTAGTTAAGAATGATTGGTCATATGATAAAGTTTTAAAATGTGCAACAACCCAAAAAGATTTAATTTTAAAATCTTATAAATTGCTTAAGAATAATGGAATTATGATATATTCAACATGTACTTTTTCAAAAGAAGAAAATGAAGATGTAATAAATTATTTACTTGAAAAAACTAATGCTTCTCTTATAAATATAGAACCATTTAAAAATCTTTCTAGAGGAATTGATATGCCTGAAGCTCTTAGAATATTTCCTTTTGATTTTGAAGGAGAAGGACATTTTGTAGCATTGATAAAATGCAATGATTATAACAAAGAAATCAGAAAAAATTATGCAGGCAAGAAAATAAATCAAAACGTTCTAAAACTGTTAGATTCATTTTGCCAAGATAACTTAACATATAGATTTGATCCAAAAAGAATATACATAAAAAATGATGATATCTACTATTTACCAACCAAGATAATTGGCTTTGAAAATTTGAGACATTTGCGAGTTGGCCAACACATTGGAAAAGTTTTAAAAAACAGGATTGAACCTAGCCATGGGTTTGCTATGTCCTCAAAAAAAGAAAATTTCCAAAGAGTTATAAATTTAACTCTTCATGATGAATTAATGTTATCAAGATTTATACATGGAGAGACTTTGAATGTTGACTTAGAAAATGGTTACTGTCTTATTCTTATAGATGGAATGAGCATTGGATACGGAAAAGTTGTAAATAACATCCTAAAAAATTTATTTCCTAAAGGATTAAGAAAATAGAAACCACTATTTGGTTTCTATTTTTCATTACTATGAACTTTAGCAATCTCTTTTTCAATATCATCATGCATGCGTTTAACTAAGTCAAAATTTGAAACATTTTTATACTCTTCATAGGAAATTGGTTTTAAAAATGTAACATGAACATCGTTAACTAATTGCTTCTTTTTTATGTCAAGACAATTATAATAACCATCTAATGCTACAGGAACAATTGTAGCACCACTATTATATATTGGCTTTAAGCCCCCAGGCTTAAATTCATTTAGACTTCTATCATGGTTTTTTGAACGAGTTCCTTCTAAAAATATTAATAAATCAATATTATTATTTAGAAGATCTGTAGCTTCTTTTATAGTTTTATAAGATGCCTTCAAATTCTCACGATCCAAGTATAATGCTCCCATTATGGCTGAAATCTTCCCAATGAAAGGCATCCTTTTTGTTTCAATCTTTGCTACAGGACAAGCTTTTTGATTGACAAGTGATAAAATCAAAGGGTCTAAATATGATTGATGGTTTGGACAAAAAACAACCTTCCCATTTTCTGGAACATTTTCAATTCCTTTTACAATGTAATTAATTTTGAAGGATTTTTCTAGTTTTTTAAATAAACCAAGGATATAATCATATCTTTTATCAAAAGGTATTTTTTTTCTATTAATATAGTAGTAAAGAATCTTTGGATAACTAAAAAGAAGGTATAATCCAAATGTGAAAATAACTCTTATATACTTAAGCATAATGTTTATTTCCTCCTATAATAATAGACATCAAAATCATCATGTTTTTCTATATTATAAACTTTAAAGAAATCCTCAAATTCCGGGAAATAAATATTCCCATCATAATCTCCTTTAATGTGTGATACTACCAATTCTGAAGTATATGGCAAGAATAATTTATAAATTTGAGCTCCTCCAATTACAAATAAAACTTCTTCATTTTTCTCATATTTTGACACTATTGCATTAAAATCATGACAAACTTTCACTTTATCACTATGAGGATCGTAATCTTGAATTAAAGTTAAAACAATATTCTCACGATTTGGAAGTGGTCTTCCTAGTGATTCATATGTCTTTTCCCCCATAATAACTGGATGATTCAAAGTTGTTTTTTTAAAATGACTTAAATCACTTTTTATATCCCAAGGTAAACTATTGTTTTTACCAATCAATCTATTCTTTCCTAAAGCAACAATAATTTTAATCATTATACGCTCACCTCTCCTTTGATAGCTGGATATGGATCATAACCTACTATTTCAAAATCTTCAATTCTAAAATCTACTATACTATTAACGTGCCTTTTAATTTTTAGTACAGGTAATTTTCTAGGAACTCTTTGTAATTGAGTTTTTATTTGCTCAAGATGATTTTGGTAAATGTGAACATCGCCAAAAGTATGTATAAATTCACCAACACCATAACCACATACATCTGCTAACATAATCAATAATGCCGAATATGAAGCAATGTTAAATGGTACTCCTAAAAACAAATCTGCACTCCTTTGAT
>JALNXT010000167.1 GCA_023230245.1 Candidatus Cloacimonadota bacterium | reverse complement strand
GATTCGGCGTTAGTGGAAGGTGGTTTGGATTTGGCGATGATTTATCCTGATTTGGCTGGAGTGGTAGATTTTACCGCTTCCGGAAAGGGAACACTTAAGCATCCCACTGCCACTATTAACGCGTCTTCTGCCATGCTTGGCTATAACCAATATGTGGTGCACGACATTGCTTTAAGCGGGGATTATGCCGATGATGAGCTACATGTAAAGCTTCCTAATGCTCGTTTTCAAAACCAAGATATCGTAATTGACGGAAGTTTTAACACGCAAACTCTCGCGCTTAATGCGAAGGTTTTAAGCACGCCCTTGTTCCCGAACACCGATACTTATGCCGTTGGTGCCGATATTGATATTTATGCAGAGTTTATAGACAAATATCCTTATCTTGATGCCAAGATTAACCAGCTTGATTTCATCTCTGGGAAAGCCAATGTAAACGGCGTGAAAGGCTATGTAAAGCTTATCCCTGTCTCGGAAGATAAGAACTATTATGTGGATGCCAATCTAGCAGGGGAGAACGGCTTCTCGCTTTCTGTGGTAGGCGATATTTTAGATCGCAACCTCCTCATTGATGCCACCTTTACCGATTTAGCCATTTCGCATTTATATGCAGAAGCAAACCTCATAAAGATTAACCCCATCGCCAGTGGCGCATTAAAAGCGATAATGGCGGGTGATGATATTTACGCCCAGACCTCTCTGGATATTGCCATAGATCAGCCAATCGCATACACTACGCATCTCGAAGGGATCGGGAGCATAGACTTACAGTCTTTGCAGGCTTCTTTGCAGCTAGACGGCTCAAATGGAGCTATAAACGAACAAGATGTTAGCTTCAATTTATCTGCCACCATGAAGGATGAAAACATCTATGTTCATGGTTTCAAGGCAAACGATCTCGTAAGTCTTAGTGGTAGGCTAAATCTGAAAGACTTGCAGGATGTCGATTTTGCTTTGGCTTTGCAGAACATCACTTCATGGGATATAGTTCGTTTCTTTCCCACATTGGATACCAGCGTCCCTGATTTCAAAGGCTTATCTCTTTTTGCCAATTACAATCGCGACGGTTTGAACAACCTGGATGCCGATTTAAATCTAAACGAAATAGATCTAATATCAGTAACGCCACTGTCGCTACATTTAGGGGTAAACGGTGATTTGAGTAGCATTGATATTTCGGGAGAATTAACTAACAAAGAAAAGAAACTGATAGACCTTAGTGGATTAGCGAGCTTAAAACCCAATCTGAATATCGCTGCCACATCTGTCTTTGATAGCCTCAATATTCAGGAAGTGCTGATGTCTTCGCCCGTAGGAGGAAGCATTGCCGGAAGCGCAAGTATAGATTTGCGAAATCTCAAAAGCAAGGCAAGCCGCATGGACTTGATGGCCGATTTAATAGCTTCCCAAATTGTCGTGGGTGACACAAAAATAGACACCGCCATAATAAAAGCCAAACAAAGCCCCAAAGAGCTAATTGTGGATAGCCTTTATGTGCTATCATCGGGCTTATTCGAAATAACCGGTTCCGGTGCCTTAGACTATAACGCTATTAAGAACGAGTATTTTGAAGGAACCCAAAAGCTGCATTTAAAGGTTGATGGGCAGCTATTTCCCTGGCTAAAGAATCTTACGTCCTACATAGAGGATGCAAAAGGCTATTCCTCTCTGGATTTTGTATTAGGAACTCAAGATGATCAGTTTAGCATCACTGATGGACATTTGGATATTCACGATGGCTTCTTACGCCTGAAAGACCAAAGCGAACCCTTGGAAAACATTGCCATAAAAGGGATAATAGATAAAAACAGGGTTATTATTGAGCGCGGACAGGTGAAGATGGGGAATGGCAATTTAATCTTCAACAACGTGTTTGAAGCCGACAGCAGCGATCATTTCGTGATTGGACTCATTGATCTTGGGATCATCCGTTTGATGATAGAAGAGCCCGGAATATTGGCTAATATTCCTTTGTTTTCTCCGCCCAGAACTCTGTCCAATATAATCCTCAAAGGTCGGGACAGCCGTTATGCAACCGTGAAAGGTCCCTTCGATCAGATGAAGATTTCTGCCGAAGTGACGCTTTCAAATTCCAGTGTACTTTATCCTCCCAACACTGCCAACCTGTTGAAGCTTGCTAGCTCACTAAAGGACGCAACGAGTAAACGTGCTGAGCCTCCTTTGCTCCCATTTACACTGGACGTCATGGTTAATCTGGGCGAAAATGTACGCTATGTAACCTATCCCACGCGTCTGACTATGCAACCGGGAGGGTTTTTACATTTAATGTATGATGGGCAGAATTTCTCTGTTCAAGATGCAAATTTCTCTTCTGAACGTGGGACAATAGATATCTTCGGCACTGTGTTTCAAGTGGAAAATGTGGATATTACCATGGTGGAATCTAAGGATCTCTTGAATGTTAATGGTATCTTCAACAAACGTGCCCCAGATGGAAGTACGCTTACTCTTACCGTCACCACCTCTCCAGATCTTACCAAGAGCTTTTCGGATCGCTTACAATTTTCCCTAACCAGCGACAATCCTGCAGATCGCTCCATAGGCCAAATACTATCCCGGTTGACATATAACCAAAGCAGTGACGTAAATCAAGATACTAAAGGTACCCCTCTTCAGGATGAAGCGCTTACCTTGCTTTCGGGTAATCTCGATTCTTCTCTGTTAACGCCTCTTCTCTCACCGGTGGAGAACTTTATCAGACGCAAATTAAGGTTGGACGGATTCTCGATAACAGCGGGGTTCATCCAGAATTTATATACGCAGTATTCCACAGACCGCAATCAATTATCAGATAATACCGATATGAACAATATTAGCACAGACATCGCCCAATTCAGCTCTTCGATATTACTGAATAACCTCTCTTTATCGATGAGCAAATACTTGGGTAGGAAGTTTTTCTTAGATTATAAACTAGACCTTCAGGAAGCCACAGATTTGCAGAAGAAAACCAAGCTGCTCATTTCCCACGAAACCTCTGTTCGCTATTTGCTGCCCTACAAGTTAAGGCTGAACTATACCTTTAAATACTTGCCTCAAGAAAATGGCATGACCCACGAAATGATGCTGCAACGCACCTTCCATTTTTGGGGGCTATGAGTAATTCTTGACAAAAAGCGCACCTTTTAAAACATGAAAAAAAGATAAATAAGTCAGGAGGCTAAAATGCCGGATACAGTAAAACCAAAAGCAACCCCAGAGCCTAAAAAGGTCAGCGTAAAAGCTGCACAGGGAACTAAATCGAATATCTCACTTGTGGAACTAATTCTAATTCTTATGCTGGTTGGATTGGTTTTTGTGTTCTTTTTCGGCATGAAGCAGTTAAAAGTTGACAAGGCTAACGAAGCTATCGCCCAAACAAAGTTTGAAGCTATAGTCCCCACTTTCCAGAAGATTATAGCAGCTATGGAAAACTATCGCAAGACAGACGAATTTGGCGACTATCCTGCCTTCATGGAAGAACTTAATCTCGGAGAAATAAACACTCCCGATTTCAAATTCGAATATGTTTTCGATACCCTCACACTAACAGCCACATCTCAAGCTTCCTTCGGTAAAGCAGGAGTTAAAGTGAACTACAGCATCAATGACAAAAGCTATACTGTGGATGATCCCGAAGCTAATAAGAAACCTACCGTAAAAGACGAGTGGCTGCCCCAAGAATAACAATATAACTAAACGGCGATTTGTATCGCGTATAATTTCATAAACCGGCTTCATTAGAAGCCGGTTTATGCATATCAATCTAAGCTTGCCACCTTGCTTGTATCTTCAGGTAGTGAGCTTTAATGGATAGGGGTAGGGGAGTCCAGTAATGAGTACTTCCATACCCCTATCAACATACATCTCGACACTTTAGTACCCCTGCACTTCATCACTTTTCTACACACTGTACCTACGGGTACAATCACCTATACACATCAAAGAACAAAACAAGCTTCTATAGTGTAAGGGGGACAAATCTGAGATTTTGGGACAGAATTGGGGATTTATTTTTGCTTTCCTTAAAATAGTTTTGCCATAAATATGCTTAACTGACTTACTTAGGCTCAAGTTCAATCATGGTGGGTAAGTTTATTTTGCATGTATGCTGATTCCTATCTTTTGTGCTTGAATTCTCCTAGCATTGCCCTTGAATTGTCCATCTCATCCACAATGTAAGGGCAATGATAGGGCAATGCAAGCAAGGAAGAGAGATACAATGTTTCTGTAGCAGCTAAATTATAGTTTTGTTAATCACGCTATTTTACACAATACTCGTGTGGCTACCCACTCTAATTGAACATGAGCCCTTACTTAATGGAGCTTAAGGCTTTAGTGGGTTCCGAATATATATTTATCCATATTCAATTTCATAGTGTTATCTATTTTTTTTGATCTGCATGTTCACCACCGAGAACACCGAATACACTGAAGTCTGCTTATCCGTTAAATAAACTCTTTTACTCTTTTATAAAATACTCTGTTTTTCTCTGTGGTTAAACAGTACTCAGCTTTTACCATTATGTTTCGTAGCAACGGCATCCTGCGCCACACTAGGAGCTGCTTAAGCT
>JALNXT010000166.1 GCA_023230245.1 Candidatus Cloacimonadota bacterium | reverse complement strand
TCCTGCCCATCTTGATTATCGAGAAGATGGGGCCGCACTTTGCCATTGGCGATACCTGCTATTCGCACGAAGAAGACGCCCCACATCCCAGCATCCTGAATGGCAAGGAAATGATTGCCGTGGAAAACGAGAAATCTTGCACCCGCAAAACCGACCCAATCAACGCCTACACCCAGAAGCATATGGATATCACCCTGCCCTATGAAATGCTGTCCTCCATTACCGCCATATCCAAGGATGGCAAAGGCACCGACATTATCCGGGATGGATTCTTCGTGGTTGCCGGCACAGAGGAGCTGAACATCCCACTCCTGGAGATGGCTAACCTATCAGAGTAAACAAGCGGATTATCTTTAACCACAGGCTTTAGCAGATTTCTTGCGGGCATTGCCCTATCATTGCCCTATCATTGTCCATGGCAAGGGCAATGAGTGGGCAATGATAGAGATCAACAAGCAAGGAATCCCGCTGGGACATAGGCTGCTCTGATACGTAATTTAGATTGAGATGTCATAAACGTAATCCTACACGCCTCGTGTGGGGGTTGAAAGCCGAGGCGGCTGTCAATACGGGTTCATGACATTTCAAGTTGAATAATGGATGAGTTCCAAATGGCTTAATTGAAAAGGGTGAAGTCAGGATTGCTCCTAACCTCACCCTTTTAGTTTTATGGGTTTAATTTCGTTAGTTTTCTATGTCTTCAATTACATCCGGGACCTTCCCTTCCAGGCTATCGATCATGAACTGAGCAGATTCATTGAGATCGCCGCTAGGGTAGGTTACGAGGAAATCCTTGAAAAGCTGCAAGGCTAATTCTTTGTTTTTCATTTCCTCAGCAATCAGAAAAGCCTTCATAAAGGAAGCCTTATAGTCATCGGAATTGTTTTTATAGCCTTTAATAATCTGGTCGTAAAAAGTGATGGCATCCTTAAAATTGCGCTGTCTGGCTGCATCATCAGCATTGGTGAATAAGTCCTCGGCACTAAGGAGGCTTTGTACGCGTTCAGGATATTTGCGCATGTTAAATTCCACAAATAGCTGTTCGGTAACTTCATCCTGTTTGGCTTTTTCTTTCTCTTTTTTTAACAGAGCCTCTATCTTGGCTTCATTCTCTGCATATGGTTTAAGCTCTTTGGGGTGTTCGTTTAGGGTTCTGAAGAATACAAGCTCACCCTTGGCAGATGTGAAAACTGGGCTGAGATAGCCAACAGGATTGTCCCAGATCATTTTGGAGAAATCTGCATCGGGACCTATGCCGGCGATTATCCCGTTTTGGTATTGAAAGTCCAATATCGCGGTATCGGGACGCTTAGAATACTTGGTGATGACGGCTTTCATCTTCTTTTCGTTTTTGCTCTTGTAAGCCAGTTTATATTGTCTCCATGCACGGTCGGCAGTCTTCTTGGAATCGAAGAATAAGGCTTCAATGGAGCGATATCCGGGGGTGGTGTATTGATCAATATCTTTGTCATAACGTGCTTGGACTTCATCTTTGCTAACGGTGGTGGTATTTGCCACCAGCAGTTCATAAGCTTTGCGCAGTAAAAAAGAACGACGCATAGCGATGATTTCCGGATTTTCTTCAAGGTATTGGTTGTAATTATTTGCCACAGCTTCAATATAAATGAGGTTTTGCATCAGCTCTTGTTCTACAAGTTGCTGTGCTCCGCCACCCTTTGTAATAAAAATCTGCTCTTGTGGAGGAATCTTGTCGTAGGTTTCCAAGAGCTGCTTAACGCTGATCTGTAGATCTGCATTGGAAGAACTAATCACCATACTGTTGAGGATAGCATCGTTATTCTCTCTTACCTTAATGTCTATCCTGGAGGCGAGATCGTTATCCACAACTACATTATATTTAGTCTTTAAGGTCTCAATTAATGCATCCAGCATGCTGCGCTCTTTGGTAGGGCGAAAACGCTGTTCCAGCTCTGGGACTACTTCTTCATATTCTTTTTGGCGTCCGGGAATATATTCTGTAACGCGGAAGATGTGCCAGCCCGTGTCTGTTTTAATGGGCCCTATATATGATTTGGTAGCAGTATCGCTTTTGCCAATCATGTCCTCAAGCTCGGCATCGTTTCCCACTCCGGGGATATTGCCATTCATACGGATGTTCTTAACTATGCCTTTCAAACCCTTGGCGTAGGTGTTTTGATTGTATTTGTCGGACACTTCCGCCAAAGCTGTGCCTTTCTTTAGTTCTGCTAATGCTATCAAGCCTTCAACTTCATCAGCAACCTGAATGTAATCGATAGTAATATAAGGATTCAAGTAAAAAGATGCGAGGTTTTGTTCATAATAGCCAAGTAGATCGGCATCAGTTATTGTCACAAGTTCGGATACATTCCGCTTGTAATATTCCTGAATCAGGTAGCGTTTTTCGATACCCTTGATGCTCTCTAGCACTCTTGTTTCTTTATCTAAGCCCATTTGTAAGGCTTTTTTATAGAACACCTCTTCTGTAGCGATGATATTCAAAACTTCAATCTGTCCATCAACGGTGCGATAACGGGGTTGATAGGTAGGGGGGAGCTTTGATATCTTGGTATCTATATCTTTGCGCAAGATCACGCCACCATCATATTGTGCCCATACGTCGGACTCATTAATATTGTTATCGGTTGTTACCTTCACGGGTAGCGGTTCGGCAGCCATTAATGAGAGGCAGGCCATCAGGAAAATTAGCCCTAAGCTGAAAAGAAGGTTTTTAGACATGTCTTTGCTCCTTAAAACTTGCTTGTTTTGAATTTGTTCCCACAATTGTGAATATTGATAAGACGTCAAGACTTTTGTAAAAAACAGGCGAAACCAAGGATTTGTTCTGTTTTTGGCACGTAACGTGCATACGGTAATAGCAACGAAAAAATATCCCTTAGGAGGATACAAATGCTCAGGAAACTGAATAACCAGAAGGGTTTCACCCTTATCGAAGTCTTGGTGGTGGTTATTATCGTAGCCATTCTGGCTGCTTTAGCAGTGCCGCGCTATCTGCGTTACGTGGAAAAATCCCGCAGCACAGAAGCTCAAACTGCAATTAGCACCTTGCGTAAAACTTACGACGTTTATATGCAAACCAATGGTTCAACCGATGGTTTTAGCCTTGAACAAGCCCAAAAAGAAGCTCGTTTAGGTGAAAGCACCAACAAAAACTGGAAGTTTGAAGTTATTGGTTCACCTCCCAAGAAATATGTTGCTACTTCAACTCAAGATTTTGCCGGTGGTGAAGGCAAGCAGGTTTGGTATGACGTGGCTGATGCTAAATTCCATGGCTATGGTATTGACACTTGGACAAACCCGGAATCCGGAGGAACTGAAAGCGACTAATCCCAGGAGGATGGAAAATTGACAATCCATGAACTTTTACGCTTTACCGCTGAGGCGGGAGCATCTGACCTTCATATTGCTGCCGGCTCGCACCCCATGGTGCGAGTCAACGGTCGCATGAAGAAACTTAACCTTCCTATCCTTACGGTGGAAGAGGTAGAGATCCTTGTTTACGGTGTGATGAATGAGTCGCAGCAAGAATTGTTTAAAAAGCATCTGGAGATCGACTTTTCCACGAAGCTGAGTAACGACGTTCGTTTCCGCGTGAATGCATTTCACCAGATTAACGGTATATCATGTGCTTTCCGTGTGATTCCCAATGAGATAAAATCTTATGACGAATTGCACCTGCCGGAAATATTAAAACGGTTGACAATGAAAGAGAAAGGTTTGATTCTAGTTACAGGTCCCACCGGTAGTGGTAAATCTACCACTCTGGCAACAATGATTGACTCTGTAAACGAAAATCGCAACTGTCATATTATAACGGTTGAAGACCCTATCGAATTTGTGCACCGTAGTAAGAACAGTTTGGTTAATCAACGTGAACTGGGACATGATACCTGGAGCTTTACTGCTGCTCTGCGAAGCGCTTTGCGTGAAGACCCGGATGTGATCCTGGTGGGAGAAATGCGTGATTTGGAAACAGTGTCACTTGCGTTGACAGCAGCCGAAACAGGACATCTTGTTTTCGCCACTTTGCACACAGGTAGCTGTACGAAATCCATAGATCGTATTATTGATATGTTCCCCAAAGAACAACAACAACAAGTGCGATCGATGCTTTCAGAATCATTGGAAGCCGTGATAGCTCAGACCTTGCTACCTACCAAGGATGGCAAGGGACGTGTTCCATCGGTGGAGATAATGATTGCCAATGTGGCAGTGAGAAACTTGATTCGTGAAGAAAAAACGTATCAGATACCTTCAGTTATTCAGGCTAGCACCAAAGAAGGTATGCAAACCAGAGATCAATCTCTGTACAACTTGGTGATGAACAATCTAATCGAACGTACCGTTGCCGAGGAATTTGCCGAGAATCCCAAGCAGTTTGCTACTGGAGCCGGTTTCTAATAATGAAGGTAAATAGCTTAGAGCAAAAAAGCAAGTACACGAGCGCAACTGCACTAGATGTAGCAGTTATGTCCGGTACTTCCGATGGTAACTTTCAGAAGCGTAAAGCAAGCCAATTCTTTGGCTTGCTTAGAAGCCAGCGAGGTTACACGCTGATAGAAGCAATGATATTAACCGTGG
>JALNXT010000165.1 GCA_023230245.1 Candidatus Cloacimonadota bacterium | reverse complement strand
GATACTATAGCGAGCATTCTCAAAAGCCGCCACAGCTTCTTCGGTAGGAAGAGGAAGGGTTGTATAATTCTTTAAGGTACCACTGCCTACTCCGCCCTGAGCCACGACATTGGTTCTGCCCTGTAAGGTTTCAGGGGTTTTATCCATCGCAGCCCACGCCGTATCACTGATAGCGGGCAATTGATGAATCCTATATTGGGCTATATCATCTTTATAAAGCGGGTATTCCCATTCAAATTGTGCGGTTTTAGTGTCTTTCAAAACAACACTATATAGCGCAGGAGAAGGATCGGGAGCATTAGGAATAGGGGTTCCGGAAGTTATCTCCGCAGGCTTCTGATATTTATTGCGTTCGTTCACGGCAACCACGGTATAATAATACTTTTCTCCGGGTTTCAGGAAACACAACACTGACTGTTGGTTATCCTTCAGTCCTGCGTAAGTAACTCCTGTTTCTGGCAGTTTGCCATCAGCACCAGGAGTTTCGGGTTTATCGGTGGTAAACTGTTTGCTGGAGTAATAATACTTTCCCTTGTCCACTAAAGAAAGTAAAGAGTATTTATCTGCTATGCTGGCAAGAAAAGGAATATCACGAGGTAACTTACGGTACAGAGGGCTCTTATCATCTTGCTGTTTTTCTTTCTTTAAGTGGCGCGGAGAGGCAATATCGATGAATTCACTGCCGGCATTATCGTAATAATACATTTTATCCGATGCAACCCCACTTTTTACATTCACAGGGATGGCATCTAGAAAGAATAGCTTATCCGGAGAAACTCCGCGATAAATACGGTATTCGATTACTCTTTTGGTGCGTTCCAAAGGCTTCCAGGATAGCACCAGCCCGCTTCCATCGTCGGCTTGTACATCTTGAACCTGAAAGTTTTCCACTACATACTGATCCTTGTCATTTTGTTTTTGAGCAATAATCACAGTTGCAAGCACTGTGAATGCCAAAAGCAGCAGCAGGATCGCGCGTCGTCTGTCCAACCTCATACGCAATAACTCCTATTATAGGTATATATTTCTTGAAATATAAGCATCTGTCCAAAGGCTGCAAAAGTGCTTATTATGTCAATCTCTTTTTTGAGAAACGAGTTCATGACGTTTTTATGCTCAATTATCTCACCCCTGCATCTTGCTCGCTATCATTGCCCACTCATTGCCCTTATTAAGGGCAATGAGTGGGCAATGATAGGGCAGTATTAGCAAATGGGGAAACAATTTTAGCAGCGGATCAGGTTTAATTTTAGCAGGATGATAGGACAGAATATGTACACAGTTTTGACGTTGTTTACGGTGTCTCTGCGGGGATAATAAAAAACGGTGGTGTTTTTGTCTAAGCTTTTTCCTTGACAGAAACAGGCTCCTCAAATCTTTTGGCAAAACTTAACCGAAATAATGGTCCAGTAACTCAGAGGTAGAGTATCTGCCTTTTAAGCAGAGAGTCGGCAGTTCGAGCCTGCCCTGGATCACCAGTTTGCGACCCCTTCGTCTATCGGTCAGGACTCAAGATTTTCATTCTTGCAAGAGGGGTTCGATTCCCCTAGGGGTCGCCATAAAATTTCGGTGTTACCAATTATGAAAATAACAATACGTAAGTCCCGTTCGTCTAGTGGCCTAGGACTCGTGATTCTCAGTCACGCAACAGGGGTTCGATTCCCCTACGGGATGCCACTTTTTCCTCCCTTTGGTTTAAAACTTGCACATCGTAGTACCAAGAACGCAAAATAAAGGATTATTGAAACAGTGTCTCAAGATTACTTACCAAAGCCCAAGCTTAAAATAAGCTACCAGATTACCCCTGATGGCGAGCAGCGGTTTATCTCGCTACCCAGTTGGAGTTTTGGAGTAGCCGTTTTTTGTATGGCTTTATTGCTCGTTGCCAGTGTGGTCAGTTTGATCTGGGCAGGAAGCTTGTCCAATCGGACAGCACGTTTGGAGAAATTGGAAATAGAAAACAACACCCTGCGCAATAAGGTGGATTTTTATGCCACCACGGTAGATTCCATTTATACCATGCTGGATACATTAATGGTAAAAACTGTTCCTCTCGAAGAGGATTATCCCTCTTATGCAATAGGAACGAAAGCCACACAGACTGATTTTGCCTACGATCCCAAACTTAAACACCAAATTAACGATCTGGAGCAAAAGCTGGTATTCATCCTTGGCTATGTGGAAGATTCCCACGAGCCGATCCAAACCTTAGCCAGCCTCGCACCGGGAGAAATCCCTCCCGATTCCATGCCTTCCATCTACCCCAGTTTTGGGCGTATTTCGGATGGATGGGGCTTGCGGGTGCACCCTATATCACAGCAGATAGAATTCCATTATGGCATTGATATTGCCAATCAAGCTGGAACTCCCGTTTATGCGACCGCGCATGGAATAGTGAGCAAGCTGGATTTTGATAGTGGATACGGAAAGCGGATCATGATTAGCCACAGTGGGGGTTATATAACTCTCTATGCCCATCTATACAGCTATCTGGTAAGGATTGGCGACGAGGTAAACAAGGGGCAGATAATCGGGCTTATGGGCAATACGGGGCTTTCCACGGGTCCGCACCTGCATTACGAAGTTCGCCACTATAACGATAAAGTGAACCCCACCGCATATTTAAACCGCATCGATGAAACCGGCTATGCCATGCGCTAAGCCCATCCAAAGAGTATTTCTATTTACTAACCATGCTCCGCAGCAGATTGTCTCTGGCTACGAAAATATCAAGCAAAGCGATCATATTATTGCCGTTGATAGCGGGTTGGAGCGGATTCACGAACTGGGGCTCATTCCTAGCCTGATAATCGGCGATTTAGATTCTGTAAACCCCACTCTTTTAGCGCAATATGCACACATCCCAGTGGCAAAGTATTCCGCCCAAAAGAATGAAACCGATACCGAACTGGCAATTTGTAGCTGTGTGGAAATGGCTTGCTATGACGAACTGATTATCTGCAACGATATGCAAGGACGTTTTGATCACGCTTTGGCGATTGTGCAGAATCTCTTGCAGCATACTGATTCCCCCACCAGGATGCGTATAGAAACAGCCACGCAGCTTTTGTATTTCATTGCAGAAAGCGAAGAGTTTCATAACCGGCAGGGGCAATTACTATCGCTGATTCCTTTTTCTACCGAAGTGGAATTTGCCAGCTCTGTGGGGCTAAAATATCCTTTGGATGGCGTGCGTATATTGGCGCACCAATCTCGCGGAATTAGCAATGAGATTAGCTCCGATTGTGCCCAAATTGTAAAGCTTAATGGCAAAGCTCTGGCGATTATTACAATTTCTAATTGACAAAAACTTATAACTCCTGTAAACAGGCGTGAATTAGATAATGGGAGAGAAAAGCGTGAGTACGAATATAGAAACCAATAGCTCCTTAAGCTTTGAGGCTGCACTCAAAGAACTGGAAAGCATTGTTGAACGCCTTTCCGGTGGCGATGCACAACTGGAAGAATTGCTTAAGCTTTACGAAGAAGGTATTGCCTATTTGAACCACTGCCAAAGCCGTCTGGGCGAAGCAGAAGCCAAAATTAAACTGCTCAGCGCATCAATACCATCCCCCAAAACAACGGAGGATACCAATGGATAGAAAGATACTGCTGAAAAAAGACATGAAAGAAAAGCAGGAACTGGTAAACATTATTCTAGATAGGTTTCTTCCCCGCAAAGACGAATATCCCAAGGATATCCACAAAGCTATACGATACAGTGTTTTTGCCGGCGGGAAAAGACTCCGCCCCTACCTCACGTTGCTTGCCTTTCAGATGTACAATGAAGATGTGGAATTAATCGCCCCTGTTGCAGCGGCAATAGAGATGATACACACCTTTTCCTTGATCCACGATGACCTGCCGGATATTGATGACGACGAATATCGCCGAGGAAAGAAATCCTGCCATGCCGTGTTTGGCGAAGGCGTTGCCTTGCTTGCGGGAGATGCTTTATTGGTAAGTGCTTTTGAGCTAATTACCCTTACCGAGATAGATGCCAAGCTGCGCGTGCAGTTTATTCGCGAGCTTGCTAGAGAAGTGGGCATAAAAGGTTTGATTGCCGGACAGATGGTGGATATAGAATCCGAAGGCAAAAAAGTAGATAAAAAGACCCTCAACTACATTCACGAGAATAAAACAGCCCGCCTGATTAATATTTGTTTGCGCTTTGGCGCACTTGCCGGCGGAGCTCCCGAAGCCGAACTTGCTTTGATAGAAGAATATGGCAGGCTTATTGGCTTGGTGTTTCAGATTGTGGATGATCTGCTTGATATCGAAGGCTCACAGGAAGAATTGGGTAAAAGCATTGGCAAAGATGCCGGCATGGAAAAAGCCACCTTCCCGTCTGTGTATGGCGTGGAAGAATCCCGTGATAAAGCCGCTGAGCTAACCGAAAAAGCCAGGCATGTGATTGCACCCTTGGGGAATAAAGCCCTGAAATTGGATATCCTGGCAGAACACCTTTTGACGCGCACATCATGAAGCTTGAATTTCAACGTTTAACCTCCACGGCACTCGTGCCTCAGCGCATGACGCCTCATGCCTCAGGTTTTGATCTCTTTGCAGATTTAGCAGAGCC
>JALNXT010000164.1 GCA_023230245.1 Candidatus Cloacimonadota bacterium | reverse complement strand
GAAGACAAAGCAAAACCATAAGCAGAGAAAGCATCATTAGTTTGGATTACGCAACGATTGAGAGTACTTTTAGCAGGATTACAACCAGTGGCAACGGGCAATCCTATGTAAATAATTACACTCCCGCTTGGATGGAGCGTTTGCGACGTTTTGCCCGATCCAAGGGAGTGATTGTTAAAAGCAGGGAGGGTGTATTCTATATAGGTGCTGGCTTGCCGGATGCAGAGCTTGTGTATCTATATTCGCTCATAAGTGGCTATTTTACCACAGAGTAATAGTGCAGGTATTGATCCGTTAAATCCCTTAAATCCGTGTGACCATTAATGTCTGATAGTTGGCATTATGTCTTGAAGTCCAAAGTGCCGCTAAAATATAGGTATATGTATAGTTAGCGGAGGCACTTTGAACTCCAAGACTGATATTCTTAGCCGATTAGGCCATCACGTTTAAGCAGTGCATCTGGATCGGGCTTGCGTCCACGGAAGGCAACAAAGATATCCATGGGATGGAAGGCATTGCCACGAGACAGGATGTATTTCTTGAAGGAATCTGCCACTTCCTGATTGAATATTCCCTTTTCCAGGAATAGGCTCCAGGCGTCTGCTTCCAAGGCTTCTGCCCATTTGTAAGAATAATATCCTGCCGAATAACCTCCGGCAAAGATATGTGCAAAGGCGCAGGACGTATTGGAACCTTCCAAAGTTGGAAGCAGGAGGAAACGTTCAGTTACCTCTTTTTCAAAAGCATCCACATCTGTGATAGTAGCAGGATCGGCGGTATGCCAGGCAAAATCCATCAGAGCATAGCGCAATTGCGTTACATTGGCGATCCCAGCCTGGAAGTTTTTGGCGGCGATAACTTTGTCCAACAGTTCTTTGGGCAGTGCTTCGCCGGTCTGGTAGTGCTTGGCGAAGAGGTTGAGAGCCTCTTCTTCCATCAGCCAGTTTTCCATAATCTGGGAGGGCAGTTCCACAAAATCCCACAACACGCTGGTGCCGGAAAGTCCCTTGTAATAGCCATCAGCCAAGAGGGAATGCAGTGCATGACCGAATTCATGGAAGATGGTGCGGGCTTCGCCCAAGGTTAACAGCGAAGGCTGGTCATCTGTGGAAGGCGTTAGCGATGCCACGATGCTTACCATGGGTCTGCGCATGCCATCGCGGTGTAAGCCCTGTCCCTGGAATGATGTCTTCCAAGCTCCGCCGCGCTTAGTATCACGCGGGAATAAATCCATATACATCAAGCCGAGGAAGTTGTCGTTTTTATCCCAAACTTCCCAAGTGGTAACGTCAGGATGGTAAACGGGCACGTCATAAACTTGTTTCACTTTGATGCCATAAATCTTACCCGTAACTGTGAACAATCCTTGCACCACGTTTTCCACTTTGAACCAGGGTCTAAGTTCCTCAGGATCATAGGCATAGAGCTGTTCTTTCAGCTTGTTGGAATAGTAGCTCATATCCCAGGGCATCAGTTCATCCAGTCCGTCCAACTGCTTGGCAAAGGCACGCACTTCCTCCACTTCTTTCTGGGCAGCGGGGTAGGCAACGTCATAAATCTTTTCCAAAAAGTCTGTGGCAATGGTCAGCGATTCTGCCATGCGATCCGCTAATACATAGTCTGCATGTGTCTTATAGCCTAATAATGCAGCTCGTTCTTTGCGTAGCATCAGGGTCTGCTTAATCAGTTCCTGGTTATCAAATTCGTCTCTAAAGGCACGGGAAGAGTATGCGTTTTGGGCTTGTTTGCGAATATTGCGGTTCTTGCAATAGGTTAAAACGGGAGTGATGCTGGATGGCTGCAAGGTAAAGAGCCAGCCTGATTCTTTGCCCTTTTTCTTCGCCGTGAAAGCGGCGGCTTTCAGGGAGTTTTCTGGGATTCCTTCCACATCTTTGGCATCGGTGATATGCAGTTCCCATTTGTTGGTGGCGTTCAAGACGTTATCGTTGAATTTGGGGCTGAGTTGGGATGCTGCCATGGAGATTTCGGTTAAACGTTTCTTATCGGCATCGCTAAGCATGGCACCTCCGCGGATAAAGCCTGTGTAGCTACGTTCAATCAGGCGATAGCGTTCTGCTTTTTTCAGGGCTTCTTTATCGTTTAAATCTGAGGGAATAGCGGGTTTGTCTTTGCCAGCCACTTCTGCATCGTAAACGGCTTTCACGCGGGCAAAGATAAGCGGATCGGTGGAAACCATACTGCCAAATTCCGCCAGTAGGGGTGAAATCTGTTGGGCAAGGGCTTTGTGCTCGGGCCCCGATTCTGCCCCTAATAAATTGAAATAAATGGTTGCTACATAATCCAGCAACTCTCCGTTTAATTCAAGTTCCAAGATGGTATTTTCGAAGGTGGGAGCTGCGGGGTTGTTTTTCATGGTTTCGATTTCGGCTTTCGCCTCAGCTAAAGATATCTCGATAGCAGGAAGAAAGTGTTCAGTTTTAAATTCCGGGAAGGGTATTGCCTGTAAGCGATGCTCATTTTTGAGCTTTAATAAAGGGTTCTTGTTTTCCATGTTACTTCCTTTTTGTTCATTAATATTCCTATTTTTCCATCCTGTTTACTTGCTTGTTTCCGTCAAGCATTTCCCTATCATTGCCCACTCATTGCCCTTCACATGGACAATGGGTGGGCAATGATAGGGAGAATCAGGCAAGAAAGATTCCCTTGACCACAAACGCCTTATCAGGTATCTTAGCATTAACATGTATTTGGTGTGAATAAACAAACCGAGTTATCAAACTTGAAGGGAGAAATAAGATGAACAACTATCATGAAATAGCCAGCAAGCTGCTGAAGAAAAGCGTAGAAAAAATGAACGCCACCGAGAAACATGTTTTGCAGCACCTGCAAGAAACTGAGACAATTAGCCGTAACATCAACACGGATATAGAGGAAAAACTTACCTTTGGGCAGAAGATTGCCGATAAAGTTGCTGCATTTGGAGGCAGTTGGCCTTTTATTATTATCTTCCTATGTGTTTTAGTGGCGTGGATAAGCTTGAATGTGCTTGTTGCACTCAATCATCAGAAGCCCTTCGATCCTTATCCTTTCATCCTGCTAAATCTGGTCTTGTCCATGCTGGCAGCCCTCCAAGCTCCAGTAATAATGATGAGCCAGAACCGCCAATCTGCCCATGACCGCATTGACGCCAATCACGATTATGAAGTAAACCTGAAGGCGGAACTGGAAATAATAGCCTTGCACCAAAAGATAGACGAGCTTAGAGACCAGCAATGGCAGCAATTGATGGGGATCCAGCAGTTGCAGTTAGAAAAACTGTTGGAATTAGAAAAAGCTTTAAAAAAGGAGCAATAGTGTTTTACTGTCCGGCACGCATTATCTTTGGCGATAACGCCATGCAAAAAGGCGAAAGCTATTTGACCGCTTTGGGAAAGAAGGCGCTAATTGTCAGCGGCAAAACCAGTGCCAAGTTAAGCGGTGCTTTGGGTGATCTTATAGATAGCCTAAAACGCTTAGGGATAGGATATTACCTCTTCGACGAAATTACGGAGAATCCGATTCTGCAGGATGTGATAAAAGGCAAAAATGTGATGCTTAAGCAAGGCTGTGATTTCGTGATCGGCATTGGCGGTGGCAGCCCTATTGATGCGGCGAAAGCTATCTCATTGGCGGCGGCAAACAACCTTACAGAAGATGAACTATACCAAATTGATAAATTCCTGTTTGCCTTTCCCACTGTAGCAATCCCCACAACCTCTGGCACGGGTACAGAGGCAACGCAATACAGTGTGCTCACCGATCCCAAGACAAAGAAGAAAGCAGGATTTGGGCATAATAAGGCTTTCCCGCAGCTATCTATCCTGGATCCATGTTATACCATCAGTTTGCCAAAAAAGGTTACTCTGCATACCGCATTGGACGCTCTCAGCCACCTACTGGAAGGCTTGTATAGCAACCAGCGGAGTCCCATGCTGTTTCCGCTGATTTTCAGTGGGGTGGAAATGATTGTCAAGCACCTGCCGATCGTACTGAAAGATGGACAGAACCTCGCTTCCAGAACCGAGCTGATGAGAGCTTCGCTCTACGGAGGCATGGTTATCGCGCAAGGCAGCACTACTTTACAGCACTCTATTGGCTATCCTTTAACGTCTGAGTATGGAGTTCCGCATGGTTTGGCAAATGCGATGGTGATGGAAGAGATCATGAACCTGTATCAAATAGCCGTAAAGCATGAATTAGAGCAGCTTTTTGCCGCCACAAACATGACGAAAGACCAGTTTTTTGCTTGGCTAAGAGAACTTCCCTTCGATAGACAAATAAATATCTCCGATGAGTTTATAGAGCGAGCAATCCCCCAGATAATGGCAAGCAGGAATATGGCGCTTAATCCCATTGCCGTTACCGTTGAAGATGTCGGCAGAATTTTAAAGAAACTGAGGTGAATAGCATGAAAGTAAATGCATTTAACGAAGAAAGAAAGCGGCTTACAGAGCTTGCTTTGGACAAGGCTAACCTAAGCGTGAAAAGGTTTTATGGCTTGGATACATCAACCTATGCAGAGGGTGCATTGGATGTTAAAACGAAGGAAATGCTGGGATTGGTGGCATCTATGGTCTTGCGTTGTGACGATTGCATTCGCC
>JALNXT010000163.1 GCA_023230245.1 Candidatus Cloacimonadota bacterium | reverse complement strand
ACTATTCGTGGCTTGATAATGGTCTGTTCCAACGGCTCCCAGGATACTTATGCCCAGAAGCATAAACAAGGCTATTAACTGTTTCATTAGGTCCTCCTAATTAGTCTGCCAATTAGATAAGCAAGATTTCTTCCAAATATCATAAAGAGTAGCGATAATTTTGTGAATTTTGGCTGTATCCTTGCATAAAGCTATAAGGGTAACATAAAGGACTATAGTTGAAGAGTGCAAACCCGTGGCTGAAATTCTAAAAAATGAGGATAATAATGAAATATACGATATATACAGCAGTGATTATCTTACTGCTGTTTACAGGATGTGGAAAGAATACGGTATTAACTCCGCCTGACGTTCCACCTGAAACTCCCAGTTCTATTATTTTTGGCACCGATCAAACTCTGGATATTGTAACCTGGAATATACTGAACTTCCCCACCCCAGCTACCAATATACTCGCTTTAGCTGCGATGATTCCCGCTTTACATGCGGAAGTAATCGCCTTTCAGGAAATCGATGACACACAAGCATTCTATAATATGGCTGCTACTATTCCATATTACAACGCATTTGTCAGCACCATAAACACGAATGATACAAATTTAGGCTATCTATATGACACCCGCACGGTTACTGTGAATGCTAACTATCCGATATATACCAACGAATCTAATCCGTTTCCCCGCCGTCCCTATGTGTTGGATATCACCTGGCAAAATCAGCAATACTATATCATAAACAATCATTTGAAAGCCTATGACGATAATGTTATCGATCCTACCGATAGCTGGGATAATGAACGCCGCAGGCAGCTTGCATGCCAGAAACTGGATCAGTACGTAACTAACACGCTGCCCGATAAAAACGTGATTATCCTGGGCGATATGAACGACCAGATTCAAGACCCCCCTGCTTACAATGTATTTATGACCTTCATCAATAAGCCATTAGAGTATCTATTTGCCGATATGCCCCTTGCCTTAAACCCTATAGATATTAACTTCTCATACCCCTCCACACGCAGCAATATAGATCATATCCTGATCAGCAACGAACTGTTTGACGATTTTGCAGACGGAGGAAGCTACTGCCATACTATTCTTGCAGAAAGCTGGCTAGGCAGTTGGTTAACATACAAAACTTCGATATCGGATCATCGCCCCGTTGGCATCAGATTGGCTCAACCCACTATTAAAATAAAGCCCTAAATAGCTAAGAGGCTAACATGTTACTGTTAGCCTCTTTATCTGTCTTCTATCTTTTTAGTAGTACAAGTCCCTCTTCCCTGCCTGCATCTCTTGCAGTTTATCCAGGACGGAAATTCTCATTGCCTGGTCTTCAATTTGGGAGCTTTCTCTAGCTATCAGTTCCAAGCCCACTTTCAAGGTTCTTTCGCTGGAGAAATCGTATAGATATTCTGCAAAGGTTAGCAGTGCATTGGGAGTGCAGAAACGTTTGACAAAGCCGGGAATGGCAAACTCCATAAAGTGTTCACCGGTTCTACCTGCTCGGTAACATGAAGTGCAAAAAGACGGGATATAGCCGCCTTGTGCCAGCTCAAATACTACATCATCCAAGCTGCGTGTGTCACCCAGTACAAATTGGCTTTTCTTCTTAGATTCATCATCTTTATGCGCATAATCGCCCACGCCAATACTACTGCCGGCATCAATTTGCGAAACCCCGTAACGGAGTATTTCATTACGCACGGCGATTGGTTCTCTGGCGGTGAGGATCATCCCTGTATAGGGGACACTAAGACGCAAGATCGCCACTAATAGCTTAAAATCTTCATCGGAAACCTGATAAGGCGGGTGAGTGGTAAAATCTGTCCCATTGGCAGCTTCAATGCGCGGGAAAGAAATAGTGTGAGGACCCACTCCGAAACGATCTTCAAGGTGGATGGTATGATATAGCAAACCCATCACTTCAAAACGCCAATCGTACAAGCCCATCAAAGCCCCAATCCCCAGATCATCTATGCCAGCCTGCATAGCTCTATCCAATCCATCTAAGCGCCAGAGGAAGCTACTTTTGGGTCCCTTTGGGTGTAGCTTATTATAGCTTTCTTCGTGGTAGGTTTCCTGGAATATCTGATACGTGCCAATCCCAGAGGCTTTAACGGTGCGGAAGCCTTCAATATCAAGCGGAGCAGCGTTGATGTTTACTCTGCGTATTTCGCCATTATCGTGTTTTGTTGCATACACAGTTTGCACAGTTTCGGCAATATACTCTGGACTATACATCGGGTGTTCGCCATATACCATAATCAACCGTTTATGTCCAACATCTACCAAAGCTTTAGTTTCTGCAACCAGATCATCATGGCTTAGGGTTGCACGATGACAATCTTTGTTAGAGATGCGGAAGCCACAATATACACAGTCATTAATGCATTCATTGCCTACATACAGCGGGGCAAATAGTACTATCCTATTGCCATAAATGCGTTCTTTCAGTTCATGTGCGCCTTCCAGAATAAGCTGCCTGAGTTCTCGATCTTTCACGCTGATTAATGCTGCTGTTTCGTCTGGATTAAGGCGGTTTTTATCCAGTGACTTTGCGATAATTTCTTTGATGCGGCTTGCGTCGGCATTCTTACCGGCTTCCAATAGTCTCTCAATTTCACCGTTAGGGATGAATGAGCGAACTCCTTCAATGCTAATCTTCATTTATATCTCCTTTTCAATCTTCAAAGTTTGGGCTTTTACTTTAACGGATTTTATCTGCCCCAGTTTTCCCGAAAAAGCTCCCATTTCTGCAATACTCAGCTCCATAATGAGAAAGATCACAGATACACCCCAATCACGCATAGGGTATCCCACCCGCATCAGGATATTCGGGGCATAGCTGTGCAGTAACTCTGAAACTGGCTGAAATGCATATTCGATATCTTCCACAATGATGCTTACTACATGGCGTTTAACGAGCATAAAACAATCCTTTGGCTTGCGGAAGGGAGATTAAGAAGCGTTACAAGAGGCGAAAAGAATCTTTTCACCCTTGATGCCAGATCTAATCTCTCATCGCAGGTCTATCTTTTTCTATGTTCACCATTGTTTGCAGCCCAATGTATTTGGCAAGTTAAAAAAACTAACTTGACAGATATTGGATGTGGCTTTTAGTGTCCTGCATGTTGTAACTCGTTGTTACTTCAGTCATTAAATGAAGCAGAAACGATATGAAAAAAACATTAATCTTACTCTTGATAATAAGCCTTACCCTACCCCTTATAGCCGACAATTTTAGTTGGTTCTCCCAGAGTGACTCTCGCTGGAATAAAGACACCTTAGGCAGTGGACAATCTTCTATTGGCAGCAGCGGATGCGTGCTTAGTTGCCTCTCCATGTTGCTAAATGCCGAAGCATCCAATCCCCATATTACTCCAGACCGTCTTAATGACTGGTTACAAAAGAACGGCGGATATGCGGGTAACGACATGCGCTGGCAAATACCAGGGGAGATAGATGGCAGTGGCCTGGGGCTGGAACTTGTTGCCCAGATTAACAAAAAAAACGATTGGGATTTCTTATCCGCGCAATTAGACTTAGGCAACAAAGTAATCGTTAAAGTAGCAGGCAGACGCAGTCACTGGGTGCTGGTGGTAAAAAGGGATGGCGATCCCACGAAAGCCTCTTCCTATGTAATAAATGATCCCGGTATGGATAAATTTGAAGAGAGAACTCTGGCACACTTCGGAGGCTTCCTCGCTGCACGTTCCTATTCGGGAAACTGGCTGGGTGAAGAGTCTTTTGAATTGGAAAGCGAAATCTATGTTGTCCCTGTGCAAAATGATGAATTCTTTTTATACGACATTAATAAACTACCCCACCCCGCAGATGTATATGTAACCTTGCAAAACAAGCTTCCGGTCGAGATATCAGGTTACTTCATCCTAGGTTTATTTGATGCCAATGGCAAGTTTCTTCGCACTGTTGATTACGAGTATGCCACAGTGCTCGCCAGTAATAAAGTTGATCTCCTCTACGAACTTCCCGATGTATCCCCGCTAAATTCCGAGAAACAAAAACTCCGTATCGTCTATAGCAAATACTTCTCTGATGTTCCCTCCATGAACGATACCACTAAGCTGATAGACAAGGGGATAATAAACCAGACTAGTAGCACTAGGCGGTAAAAACGTTTTTGTGATAATCTCAAAACTAACTTTTACCGGCTTTAACTAGTCGGTTTTTTTTGCCTTTTTATTGCCAGTATGTAACTTTCACAGGCCACCTTAATCCCACAAAGAGGGATCAGTGATAGCAAGATTCCAGTAAGGCAACTGCTTTTGTCTATTTCATTCCCCTGATTTAGCTCTGGAGCACCTCGTAAACAAAGCACAGGAAGCGCGTTAGTGGAGCTTTGGCATAATAATAGTGAGCTAAAGCCAAGCAATTGAGTGCATATAAATTCTTAAAAAGATGTAGAGAAAATGAAAGGCAATAAGTGTTACCTTACTGCCTCTCGTTAATGTGAATTTAATTGGCTTACTTTTTGACGGCCTCTTTGAGTTTCTTGCCAGCTTTGAAAACTGGAACCTTACGGGCTGGTATTTTGAGAGGCTTTTTGGTTTTGGGGTTGATACCGTTGCGAGCTTTACGCTGTGCAACACTGAA
>JALNXT010000162.1 GCA_023230245.1 Candidatus Cloacimonadota bacterium | reverse complement strand
AAGTATCGCAACCCGGAGCTCGAGTTTGATTTGGCAGGCTTGGAAAGTGCTGATTCCTTAGCGCAGCATGAGACAAACCTGAGCATTAGCACCGTTGGCAGTAAATGGAACTCCAGCTTATCGCTGCGTTACAAGGATATCGCGGATTTATATAGCCAGAAAGCTCTGCGCTTTACTTCCACATCTTCTGCCTATGGTTTATTGCCTGCCGTAAGCTTACGGAGCACTGTTGCTCAGCAAGATTATGACCTACCCGGACAAGCCAATGGCACCATTCAATATCACCAAGCCGATGCTGCCTGGGGCTACAGACTAATGAAACTGCGCCTTAACTGGCTGTATAACTTACAAGATAACAGCAGCTACGGCTCTTCCTACCAAAAACTATCCCCTACCATAAGCTGGGGCAATACTTCCGGTATCTTCACCCAATTTAACTATAGTAACGATATCTCCAAAATGAAAAACCAAGCTTGGCTAGAAGTTGGAAACAGCCAAACCTATGCCGTAAAGCAAATAGTAAACACCACTCTGCACAATGTAGATATAGATTTCACCCATCGGCAAGTGAATCAGCCCACTTCCACCACCAGCCCCAAATCCAGCTATGATTTAATAACTATGCGCAGTAGCCATATCTTCTTAAAGAAGGCTCTTAGCCTGTATGTGAACTATCAGCTTAACCAAACCGAATTCTACCCCAAAATCCGTGAACTGGAATATTTAGGGCAGGGCTTAGGTTTATACGACAGCACGGGAGTAAGCGTATCCGATGGTGATTATGATTACACCTACATCACCAGTTCCGTGGGTAGCTTATCCTCCGAAATAAACACCCTGCTAAACTTTTATATCAAACCGGCAACACTAAGCAAGCATGAGTTCTTCAAACGTTGGCACAGCGATACCTCCCTCAATCTGAACGAGCAAAGCAATAAGCATGACAACTGGAAGGGCTATCTGTTCCTTCCCGGTGAAGTGTTCAATGAAAAGCAGACTATCTTCGGTAAACAGACGCTTCAACAAAACCTGTGGCTGGATATCATCCGCAACAAGATTACGGGAAACTTGCAATTCAATATCGATAGAAGCCTCGATAAACGCTACCAAAGCACTGACCGTAGTTACAGTACATCTCGTGCCGCACAGCTTGATATCAAAGGTTATAGCCGCTACAACACCCGTTTGCAATACAATAACGAGACCAGCAGTGAATCGCGTTACGCATCGGAAACTACCATCCAGAATATCAGCAGCGTAATTCAACGTAATCTTGCCACACTTACCAGTATTCAAGCGGAGCTTGCCTATAGCTCCGAATCCGGGGCTAAACAAGATGGCAGCGAAACCTACCAATTGCAATCTATCATGCTCTCCCCCACCCTAAAAAGCGTGTGGATGCAGAAATACCGCATATCTACCTCATTATCAGTAATCAGGAATTTCCACAAAGGCAGCAATTACTTTGGCTTTCTCCCCCAAAAGAGAGATGGCTGGATTGCCAACTTCAACACCAGCGGGATATACCGTATCAATAGCTTTAGCAGTATATCCTTGGAATATCGCTTCTCAGATTACCCAAAAGAAAAAAGCAGACACGAACTGAAACTTGAATTTAAGGCGGAACTATAATGCTGATAACCCTTAGCCCTCTTGACTATGCCATAGCATTGCCATTTATCTTTTTGGCGGGGATGATAGACGCTATCGCAGGCGGGGGTGGGCTAATCTCCCTTCCTGCTTACTGGAGCATCGGGCTTCCACCTCATATAGCTTTGGGAACGAATAAGTTTTCATCTTGTTTCGGGACTATCTTTTCTACGGTAAACTACTTTAGGGCTAAGATGATAGATATCCCTGTTGCGCTTTCGAGCGCAGTATTTGCGCTGCTTGGTTCATGGCTGGGTGCATCCACTGCATTAAGAATATCTCCCCAAATACTAAACTATCTGCTGGTAATTTTAATCCCCATCGTCACCATCGTATCGCTAAGTAGCCGTAAAATGGGGTTTAGCAATCGCTCTCATTTGTTAAAAATAGGCTATCGGATAACTTTAGGCTGTGTAGCAGGACTCGTAATCGGCTTTTATGATGGCTTCTTTGGGCCTGGTACGGGCACTTTTTTAATCCTCATCTATGCCTCGCTGATGCACTACGATTTCATCAAAGCCAATGGCAATTCAAAGGTCGTAAATCTCGCTTCCAACGTAGCCGCACTAATAACTTTCGCGGTTTCGGGTAGTATCTTCTTACCAATCGCGATACCTGGCGCAATCTGCGGCATAACGGGAAACATAATAGGCTCCAAACTAGTAATCCTGAAGGGCAACAAGCTTATCAAACAGGTATTCATCCTAGCCTTACTGCTGCTCTTGGCAAGGATTATCTACAATTTGCTTAGCCGTTAATCCTTAAATCTTAGCCACTGGCTTCTTACTTGCTTGCATTGCCCTATCATTGCCCTTAATATGGGCATTGAGTGGGCAATGATAAGGAGATAGAAGCACGGAAGAAGGATAAAATGAACCAATTTTGCTAAGTGATTATGGCTATATAAACAAACCCCTAATCTTGCCCTTCAAGGCAAATTGATCATGTTCGTTAAGCTCGCCCATTGCGGCGATATCTATGCTCTGGGTGAAAGTGCCGGGGTCTTTGCTCATCAGCTCTATCCTATCTGAAAGGCTGATGGCTTCGTCGATATCGTGAGTAACGAGAATCACCGTTAGCTTTAGCAAACGCACAATATCTTTCAGCCAATTTTGTAACTGACTACGAGTAAGCGAATCCAGGCTGGCAAGCGGTTCATCCAGTAATAACACTTTGGCATTGGTCATATAGGTTCGCAGCAAGGCAACCCTCTGCCTCAAGCCCCCGGAAAGTTGATTGGGAAGATGCCCGGCGTGGTTCTCTAAGCCAAACAAAGGCAGCAGTTCCATAACTTGTGCCTTGGCTTCTGCTAAATTACCGCTGCGCACTCTGATGGGCAAAAGGATGTTTTGCAGTGTGGTGAGCCAGGGGAAAAGGAGATCATCTTGGGGCATATAACCCAGAAAACCAGCCTTACCGGTAATGTCTTGCTGGTTTAATAGTATTTGCCCGTTATCAGGTTTGCTAATCCCCGCAAGCAGCTCCAAAAAAGTACTTTTACCGCATCCACTACTGCCGATTATACTAACAAACTCGCCATCATAGATGCTAAAATCCACTGCCTTCAAAACGGTAGATATCTGATGTTGAAAGAGGAAAGTTTTAGTTATCCCCTTTGCTTCCAAGATGATAGATTTATCTATTGAAGGCAGTGGATTCATATCTTTATGGTAAGTACTGGTTGGTGAATGATTTAGATGTTTCCACGGCAAAGGGAATAAGGCGTTCTTTATACATCCAATCTATAAACCGCTGCCACACTTCAGGCTTTTGCAATCCCCATTTAGAGGCATCGGATTGATATTCCATAGCTAAGAAATCCATGCTTAGTTTTACTTGCTCAGAGTTTAGCTCCGGAACGTGCTTCATCAATATATCGGCTGCTTTCTCAGGATGGGCAATGCAATATTCGTAGCCACGTGACACGGCGGCTATAAACTTCTTGGCAAGCTCGGGATTCTCGGCCAACAGCTTTTCGCTGCTAATAATCACGGGCGTGTAATAATCGAATATGGGGTTTAAGTCCCTTAATGCGATGTAATTAATCTCGATATTCCGGCGCTTTGCCTCTGCCCCATCCCATCCATAATAGATCCATTCGAAATCTGCGTCTTTGCCGATGGTGGAGAAGAAATCATAGACACCGGAGATAACCTTGATGGATGAAAAATCGGCATTGTTCTTAGCCATAATGTTCTTTAGTATTGCCAGTTCGGAAGGTGAATCCCAAGAGCCATAACGCTTGCCTTCAAAATCTTTAGGACTTTCTATCCCTGCTGATTTGAGCGAGGCGAAACCGGAAGTATTGTGTTGGATCACGGCAGCAATGGACACCAAAGGAATGTTTTCGCTTCGGGCACGGATCACGTTCTCTTGGTAGCTTACGCCAAATTGGCTCTTGCCGGTTGCTACTATCTGGTCGGTTACTCCTTGCCCAGGCTGAAGTATATCTACATCCAAACCCTCTTCGGCAAAGTATCCCAGCTCTTTGGCTACATAAATTCCTGTGTGATTGGTGTTTGGCGTCCAGTCCAAAGTAACGCTAACCTTTGTAACTTGATCTGTTTTGACTTCCTTCTTCCCGCATGCACTAAAGTAAAGTACAAGTAATAGGAAAAGGGTAATTGCTTTAAATAGCTTCATTTTATGCTCCAATAACAATTTTATGCACGTGGATGGTAGAGCGCATGAGTTTCTATCAATCTGCGCATATCCACATGCGTGTATATTTGTGTGGTATTGATACTTGCATGACCCAGCAAAGCCTGAACTATCCGCAGGTTTACCCCTGCTTCCAGTAAATGAGTGGCAAAACTATGCCGAAAAGTGTGGGGAGTAACGTCTTTCTTTATCCCAGCGGAGATCACCGCTAAACGCAGTATTTTCCAGAAGCCCATGCGGCTCATCTTCCCGCCGCGCACGTTTAGAAATAGATGTTCGGATTGCTTTAGTTTCAAGATTATGGGACGAG
>JALNXT010000161.1 GCA_023230245.1 Candidatus Cloacimonadota bacterium | reverse complement strand
GTGTATGGAAGCTGGCGATTGCTCAGTTATGTTATCCCAGTGTTTATCCAGGCTACGCTGGTCGAAGGAGATCACTAAATCAGCTTTGTTGTAGCCCGAATGAACTTGGCTGGAGCTAAAACTAACGGTACTGAAATTATGGCCACCCTTGATCAAGCTTTGATAATCATCTTGTTGGAACACATGCCAACCACGCTGCATAAGGACGTGGGCAATAACCTGAGCGGTTTTTTTTACCCCCTCTCCAGCTTTGCCTCCAATTAGGACGCTATATATCTGTTTCATAAAATACCAGAATTAGTTTTGGCTCTTTGATGCTGTCGATTCAGTATTCTTAGGTGCTGCGATTGCAGCGTTCAATTGATCTTCAAAGGAAGATATATCATAAGCCACTTTAGTACGCATATCTGCAAATAGCTGCTTTACTTCCTCTACTTTATTATACTCGGTTGCTATGTAAATAGCCATTTGTGCAAAGTAGTCTTGAGAGGAATATTGCAGCATCCCCTTTCTCAGGTAATGGATCACTTTATCAGGATGATTCTTAACTGTATAGTTAAGTATATAGCTGATGTATATCCGCCACCCGTCAGGATGAGGGAAGATCATGTCTTCAATAAGCTTGTCCAGCTTTGTCCATTGCCCAGTATCGCTGTAAAAAGCGGTATAAAATTGAGTAAGCTTAATCTCGCTATCGATAAACTTACGCCCCTTAGAAACATAATCCAAAGCCTTATCATATTGCTTGTTTTCTAGATAGTACATCGCAGCGCGTACATAGCCAGAGCCATAATTCATCACCAAACGTTTCATATTCTCGTCCATATGTACGCGTTTATCGGTAATAGAGCGATACTGATATACTTTGTCAATATTCGTGATCAAGCGGCTGATATCCACCATCTCTTCACCGGGTATATTAACCACTCTGCCAACCATTCCTTCATTGCGAGTGTAATCTTCAAAGCCAATAAAGCTCTCGCAGGTTACGGCAAAATAAATGGGACGTTTGCCAAAGTTGTCTTTAATAATCTGCATAACAGCTTGGTCTGCAATCCTATAGAAGGGTTCATCTGTGCGCCATTCGGCAGTGGGAGGTATTTTTACACTAAATCCCATATCTGGTCTTGAGGGAGGCCCAGGGATTACGATATCTTCTTCGATACGTTTTAAGCCATAGTTATCTATTTCCTCATCTGTCATGTTAAACAGAATGCCTTCGTGATCGCGTATCTGTCTGATATACCAAGCAGTATTTAGCAGAGACAAATTGGCAATTGATACATCCTTGCGGATTCCCTTTAAATACTTATTCTTATATTCCATGGCAACTTTCATGGCTTGGATGCTTTCCGTGGTGGGGTAAACATCTTTGGCAGGATGAATGTATTCCTTGGAATATGGATCTGCTACTGCTTGTGCATACCAAAGCGGGAAGGTATCATTATCTCCATTCGTGAATATTATGGCATTCTCTTCCACAGAGTTAAGGAAATTTAGCCCATAATCTAATGCGATGAACTCTTTCGAGCGGTCGTGCATATTGTATTGCGCTACAAAATTATGAAGTGGGATAAGGGTTAAAACCGCAATAAGTAAGATTTTTGGGGCGGAGCTTTTAAACAAGCTTACTAAAGCCAAGCTCCCGATTCCCAACCAAATTGCCCACATATTGTAAGCCACAACGAAGAAATAGTCTCTATCACGAACCTCCGCGTTGGAAAGATTCATCACAAACACCATTACAACTGTAGTTAAAATGATGATGGAAAGAAAATAGCGGAAGCTATGCTTGTTCATTCTGAAATGCCAAATCGCACCGGCTACACCGATAAAAGCAATCAAACCGTTACCCAGACTTCTAAGGTAATTCGCAGGGGTTGCCGCTAGCTTGGCGAAAACGCCTTCGGGGAACCATTGCATTCCAAAGTATCGCAGGAAATGAAAGCCTAATTGATCTGTAAAGAAGCTACCGCGTCTTGTCACGAAACTGGTATTGCCATACTGCTTGCGTAGGACGTAGTCTTTGAACATCGCTAAAGTGCTGGGATGTCCTTCGTTTATAAAGGGACGGTCTGCGGCTCTCACCATTAAGTAGATATGGGAAGATAATCCGATAGCTACCAAAGCAAAGCTCAGCATCCATACTCTTCTATCGATAACGTCTTTCAGCTCTACATACATGATAATTAATGCAACTATGGCAAAACCCCATTTATCAAAATCGTCTATAGCGAAGCCTTTGCCTATGGAACCAAAGATAAAGTAACCCGCTATTATAGCCATTGTATAGCCAACCACCTTTATCCAAAAGTTTCCACCATTCATACCTTTCTGGAAAAGGGGATACACTACGATAAATAGAACAGCCGGTGCAACTTGCAGCGCTGTTTGATGAACGCAGAAACCAAGAAAGAACAGATATGCGATCAGCAGCAAGATATTCTGATGCGAAAAATCCTCAGACTTTTGCACCCATACCATGGTAAGCCATAGTATTAGATTCACAAAGAATACCAAACCCGAATAAACTTCAGCTTCAATGGCATTCATCCAGAATGTAAAAGCGAAAGCCGTATATAAGGCAGCTATAACTCCTGCGAAAATGGCTTCCCAAGCTTTAATCTTGAACATGCTGGTAAATTGCACAGTTAGCAAGTAAGTGAACATTACCGCCAGGGCACTGGTTAAACCAGAGATAAAAGCTGCGATAACGGCATGAGAGAAAAACCCTCCCAATAACGATACCAGAGCTTTGCCAAACAAAATATAAAAGGGGTTGCCGGGCGCATGGGGCACACCAAGAATGCTGCTACATGTTGCATATTCTCCGCTATCCCAAAAGGACATCGTCCTAGCCTGAGTGAGCATATAAATAACCAGTGCAAAGAGGAATATCCCCAAAGCAATCATTCTGTTTGTTCTAGCTGCTACTATCACTTGTGGCTTTAGTAAAGCATTATCTATCGGAGCATAAGCCTCAGGCTTTTCATAGGCTGGTGGGGCAGTTCTGGAAACTTTCTGTTTTAACTGTTGTGTTCTTTTTTGTCTGATATCTGTTTCGTTCACTTTACAAACTCCTTAGTCTTTCAAGCCGGCTTTGGCATAACTGGCGATAATCTGTTTCTGTGCCATAAAAAAGAGAATTAGGATGGGTACTATACTAAAGGTTGAAGCTGCCATTAGCAGGGTGGTTTGGGTGGAAGCTTCCTGGTTGAAATAGCTTAATCCCACCTGTAAAACCCGCAGTTCCGGGCGGTTAGTCATCACCAGTGGCCACATGAAACTATTCCAACTACCTATCAAAGAAAAGATAGAAGCCGTGGCAATCGTAGGTTTCGATAGAGGAATCATTATCCGCCAAAGCATGCCAAAGGTACCGCATCCATCAATGGCAGCGGCATCGAATAATTCTTGAGGCAGAGATTTGAACTGCTGACGGAAGAGGAAGATGGTAAAGATATTTACACACCAGGGCACAATTAAAGCCTGATACGTATCCAGCCAGTGAATTTTATCCAATAACACATAAGATGAGATCAGGTAAATTGGCTCTGGTACCATCATCATGCTTAGGAAGAGATAAAAGAAGAAGTCCCTTCCCCTAAATTCCATTCTGGCAAAAGCATAAGCCGCTAGCATGGAGGTTATCAACACCCCTATAAGCGAGATAAAGCTTACATATAGAGTATTGGCGAAATATCTGCCGAATGGCACCTTATTGAACGCTTTGATAAAATTGTCCCAATGGAAACTCGGTACCTTGCTCACCAATTTTATCTGTGTATTGGGTACTGCTTGGTATTCTTTTACAATTTTTCCGTCATTATCCAGAATGTGGATAATGCTTTCATCACCCTTTTCCATCACCAAGAGAACTTTTTGCTTTGGTGCGGTGCCATTATCCCAAACATAATATTTTTCTTTGGGGATAAAGGTGGATTCATGTTTATTAAACTCGGATTGAGTCATCAACGCAGTGGAGATCATCCAGATGAAGGGGACAATCATCATTAGTCCGAACACGCTAAGCACGGTGTAGATGATTGACATACGTATTTTTTCGTTCATCGTAAGCCTCCTAATAGTTCACATGTTTTTCCAGACGTTTCTGGAAGATTGTGAGACCAAGGATTAACACAAACAGAGCGAGTGCAACGGCACTTGCATAGCCCATTTCCAGGGTATCAAATCCTTTCTCGTAAATGTAATAGACGATAAGTTTGGTGGTGTTTAGCGGGCCTCCCTTATCAGTCATCAAATATATCTGAGCAAAGGCCTGGAAACTTACGATAGTAGTCATAATAAGTACATAGAAGGTAGTGGGCGAAACCAGGGGCAGGGTTATCTTAAAGAATTGACGCAGCTTGCTTGCCCCATCAATTTCGGCAGCTTCATAATACACTTTGGAGATGTTCTGCAAGCCGGCAAGATAGATTATCGTATTGTATCCCAATCCTTTCCATACCGTCATAATAATAATGGCAAAGAGTGCTTGTGAGGGGCCACCTATCCATTTGGGAATGCTAATCCCCATGCCGGTAAAGAAGATTTCGAATATCCCTCGGGATTCCGATAACCACTTTTGAGGTTCAATACCTATCCAGCCAATCATCGTATTCATCAGACCGGTTTGTTCGTTAAACATG
>JALNXT010000160.1 GCA_023230245.1 Candidatus Cloacimonadota bacterium | reverse complement strand
AAAGGCTTGCTTACTGAAACGATAAGATTATCACCTTTGTCGTTCTTTTTGTCGATAATAGTAAAGCCAGGCTTTTTGGGAAGCTGTGAGGAAGTAATAATCCGGTATTTATTGGCAGCAACGGCGGCCATTTGTCCTGCATAGTCGCTGTAGGAAAGCACGGGAGTATAAGCTTCCATATTTTGCGGAAGCGTGATACCTTCAGCTTTGGTATCTACTTGGGTGTAAAGAGTTCCTGGTCCATAATACTGTGGGAGCTGGAATAATTGGATGGCGGTTTGTTGCCAGTTTTCGGGTAAGGGGATGTTGGAATCGGCGATAAAGCTGCGTGGGATTAACCATCCTTCCCAAACGGCGATATCAGGGTTTGATACAGAGGGTACCCACTCAAAATTGATTATGCCGGTATCCTTTACATAAGTGCTGTTCAATACGGCTTTATCATCAGGAGGGTTGTCTTGTGGGCTTATTTTCTGGATATCGGCGTAGGGCAGTATCTTGCCTTGTTCATTAACCCCAAGCACGGTATAATAGTATTCTTGTCCACAGATCGGATTGGCGAAGATGTATTCGAACTGATACATCTTAATAGCCGTTAAAATGTCTTCTTTATCCTTTAAGGGAACTGCTCTTTTGTAGAGCTTGTAGTTTTTTATACCACCGATAAAAGAGTAGCGTCCAATTAGTGAACCAAGCAATTTGGGGTCTTGGGGGAATTTCTGATAAAGGGGGCTATTAGCAGCTTGTTGCTTTTCTTTTTTTGTTTTGGTTGGTGAGCTTTCAAATTCTATTAAGGGTTGATCTCCGCGGTCATAGTAAAACAATTCTGGAGCTAAAACACCAGTTTTGGGGTCAACTTCCATGCTGCTTAGTAGAAAGAGGCTGTCCGGGGTAACGCCACGATAAACGTTGTATTTAATTATCCGATGAGATTTATCGAGGGGCTTCCATTTAAGGATAATACCGGCACCATCGTCATTAGGCATGTCCTCGGCGACAAATTGGGTTATCTTTCCTCTCATTGTTTCGGGCTTGGCTTCATCTTTGCTTAGTAAACCCAAAGCAACGAGTATGATAACACTAAGGATAAGCAGAACTTTTTTCATTTCTTTATTCCTTTGGAAAGCCAGCTTAGTAGAGCAGCATTATAAAGCTGCTAACTGCTAAGCCGGCAATCCAACATAGGTTTATTTCAGCAAGCCAAAGACGTCATTCACGAGAAACTGGATACGCCCAATGAGCAGAGATATACGCGCCATCACGGTTAGCCCGAAAGATGCGCCAAACCCGATCATCATATACCATTTGCCAACGTTTACGAACTTTCCGTAGCTACCGCTATGCGCTTTTGAGAAAAAGAAATATAGCAGCACGGCAATGGTGCCGAGGAAGATGAGGAATAGGTTCACAGTTTCAAGAGGTACCATGCCCTGACGCATCTGCACCAATATTGATGCATGGATTCCAAGTGGCACACCCATTCCGATAGACATCATCGAGAAAGCAATGGGGTAACGGGAAAGCCAGCCCAGCTTACGCGAAAAACGGAACAGATAAAGGGTACCCAATATGGCAGGGAAAATTAAAATGAAATTATGCTTTAATACGATTGGTTGCCATAAGAATGGAACAAAGATACGTTCGTAGGTAAACACAAGACCGTAGCCAAGAGAGATACCCACCAGCAACTGTTCGGACATTTGGTAGAAGGGGTTATCCTTATATAGGAAGGAGAATATGCACAGGGTGAAAAAGGCACCCACCAGATTACTCATTAATTCAAAAGACATTGTTCCCTCCCTTTAAACCTTTGCAGCTTTGGCTTTTTGGATGAAGTAACCGATGTTGCCAAGAATGATAAATAATATTATCATGATGTGCGCTACTGATTGCGCATTCATTCCGACTCTGGCTACTTTGAATTTATAGATAGTGTTACGAGTCATTCTATTAATATCGGCAAAGGCAATCTCGCCCATTTGGTCTCTCAGTGCGGGAGTGATTTTGGTTACATCTACCACCACATTATCGCCTTCCTGGGTTTTCAAGTTATCGAATATTGCTGTCTGCTGAGGATACTTTTTAACAAAGCCGGCATATTCCTGAGGCGTAAATACCGCTTTTGTTTGCGTAGTAATCTTGATCAGTTTCTGCGTGCTTGCATCATTGAGTATCTCTTTGCCGAAAGGACGTCCTGGAAGCAGCTTATAGCCGTTGGCGTCTTTTTTAATGGAATAATCACGCGTTGGTTCACGATAAGCTGCAAATACATCCACAAGCTTCTCATATTCGGCAGCACCTTTGAGGCCGGTAAGCATGCCTATTAACTGCCCAGACTGAAGATAAGGATACATGTCGGCAGCCATAACGGCAGTTACGCCGACAGCAACATTAAGCCCAAACTTGGGACGGGCATACACAAACCATGCACCACCAGCGGAAGAACCAGAGAATTCGATCACCAAGTTCATTTCGTTATAGTTGGTGATGCCATTCATGATGGGCAGACTTTCCAGCTTTCTTCCCTCGGCATCGGTGCTTATCGTGGTGGCGATGTTATCGCCCATACCAAGAATCATGGCAAGTGCCTGGGGTTTGTAGCCGAAGTTACAGTAGTCCACTCCGCTTTTGATATCCGGGTATTCTTCTTTCACATTGTTAAGCGCGAAATCGATAATCGGAGCAGCAGTGGGAGACCATGTTAAGGCAAACACCTTTACGTTCCGTTCAAAACAATGCCTAAGTATTGCCACTTCCATAGGATACAGTTCCGGCATAGTGGAAGCATCGTGAATAAAACTAAGCAAAATGGCACGGTCTGGGCGTCCTGCAAAGGAATCTATCATCTGATATAAGTTTTCAGTAGGGGGTGAAGTAACGTTATCAGAGTTATAGGGTATCATCAAAGGAATCACAATTGCCAGGGCAACCACGATATAGATGTAACGGCGATCCAGCTTTTGAATGCGTTCAAAAAAGTTCATTTTCATCTCCCCTTATCAATCCCCGCCACCCAGATAGGAGCGTTCAATACCAAGCAGTATCTTCAAAGAAGTGGCAACCGAGCCAAGCCCGACTCCCAATCCTATGCCACGTTTGGAGGCAAGATTGGGAACGTCCAGAATCCATTGCGAGATTGAGGGTAAGTGCTTAGATATTTTCACACCCAAGGGAACCTGGGCAAGCATCACGACAATTGCCGCCACCAAAAGCACGGTAGCTTCCATTGATCTGGCACGAAAAGCCTTATAGGCCGCAGAAGCCATGTAAAACGCTAAAAGCGAAAACATCGTGGCACTCATGGGCATTTGCATGTTTTCAAACATCCACATCAGCAAGCCACCTTTCTGCATACCGCCTATCAAACCCGCAAGCGCGGTAACAATAAAGCCGGCAAAGAAGAAATAGCTGAATTGCCACTTAGGTGCGCGCCGTTTGATTTTACTGGTATGCATCATGGATAGGCTGATGATACCAAGCAACGCTGCAAATGGTGCAGCAGCATAGCTCCACGGAACGTAGAACTTGTTATAGAAATCATCCTGGAGAAACTTGTGGGGGCTGAATGCGTATGCCACAAAGATAAGTCCACCGAAGATTACGACGAAGAGTGGTATTGTCTTTTTCATATAAGCCTCATTTATTTAAGCGGTAAGAGTTCATTTAAACCAGTGTAATGGAACGTGGAAAGCACTGCACCCAAGATCATCACCGAAAGAATAAAGAATTTGAAATAATCCTGAGCTTTAAGGGTTCCCAGTAACATTGGCTCACGATTTAGATAGGCAGAAGCGGCATATAGCTCTTCGCCAATCAAGGTATAATCGCAAGTAGTAATAAAGAAAGGTACTTGTGTAACAGCATCTGTGCCGGCTATTTGCACCGCACCAACAGCGTTTCCTGTCTCGGTCATCAATAGTGCTTCAGCAGCGAAATAGCCAAGGAAGAAGTTCGTTGCCATGCGTTCACGAACCATAATTCCATTTACACCGGCTACATAAGCAAACTGTGCATTGGTCAGATAGAACACACTGTTTTTATCGAAAGTATCAGGTCTGCCTACGGAGTAATGTGCTTCACGCACAATTTCCTGAGCGATGGGCAGCAGGATATAATCGTAACACGGCACGATAAGCTTGGTATCATATTCCGCAGCACGTTTTGCCACCAGTCCCAAGATACCCAAAGAAGCAATCGTGGCGACATCGGTCATACCGCCAATTCCCATGCAGTATAGCATTGGACGTCCCATTTCAGTAGCTCTGCCGATAGCATTATCTATTTCCTGAATACCTGCAATCGGGCGGATATAAAGGTTTTTACCGCGCTTTGCCAGATTCACATAAATCAACACCATGGTGGCGAAGAGCAGAGTGGCAAACAGAGTGACAAACTTATTTGTATCAAACCACTCAGAGACTGGTTTCAGATATAGAATCTCGGTGCCTATTTTGGGTATTTCGCCCTCAATAAACATGCCCTTTCCGTCAGTTTTTACAACCTGGTAGGTGTTATAGCGGCTATAATCTTCACGGATGCTGGCGATATATCTCATTCTGCTGTGGGCACTTTTCATCGCATTGGCATGTAACAGGTTTTCATTTTCGGTATAGGCTGCAAGCTGCTTTTCCGCCTTCTCTAGCTGTGTATCAAGCTGAGGATCA
>JALNXT010000159.1 GCA_023230245.1 Candidatus Cloacimonadota bacterium | reverse complement strand
GATTATTTTAATTGACGCAAGACCTGTATCCCGTATTATGGAGCTATTAATGCTAAGTGGATACTAAATGAAAAAGATAATCTTCCTATTCGTACTCATTACATGCGCCTTAGGCTTGTACGCTCAAAGTGGTTTGTTTAACCTATCCTATGCCATGCCCTTTGCCGAGGCGGATTCTCTGCTAAATGCTCAAGGGTTTTTTGCCAAGGATTCCGAGAAAGATTTATTGCGGTATTTCCCCAAAGACAATAAACTCATTTCTGCGGTTATCATCTTCATTGAACCCAAATCTCAGCGTATTATCGGATGGTTTATAAAGTATGATCCCAGTAATGAGGAAAAGTACGATAAATTAGTCATTGATTCTATTATGGCTCTGCACGGAGAGAAGAACCACTTCGACGAAGATACCGAACAGCTAATCTGGTTCCTTTCCACCACCCGCACGGTACATGTAGTATATGCCCTTGATGGTGGCTTAACCGTACTGTATTATGATTCATTTTTCCACGAGTTATTCGATCTAAAAAAGACAGAATCATTGACACCGGAAGTGAAAGAGTAGCCAAGCATAGGGTGGCAAACTCCCATTTGCCAAAGCATCCAGAGGATGTTTAGATAACTCGTGCTGCTATTTCTACCAATTCGAAGATTGGCAGCCCCAGTATTGGCAAGCGATGACTTTACCTGTTACTTACCACCTGTTGTGGCTTGGAAAGATTCATCATATTGATGCGAATCCTTTCTTGTTGGCTTTTAAATTCAGCCATTTGTGCATCGGTCAGTTTCTCTGCGCCCACCATTTTTAGGTTTGTGGGGTTAATGTAAGATTTCCCTTGAAGCAAGCCAAAATGTAGGTGTGCTCCTGTTGATCTGCCTGTAGAGCCAACTCTGCCAATCACTTGACCCTTTTTAACCGTCTGCCCACCACGCACAGAGATAGAGGAAAGATGCGCATATAGGGTATTCAGCCCGCTGGGGTGCTTAATCTGGACTTGGTTTCCATATCCGCCATTATAGGCTGCACTGGTAACAGCTCCATTGGCAACGGCGTAAACCGGTGTGCCATAACGGGCGCGATAATCCACACCCTGATGAAACGCCCACCTTCCAAAGAAAGGATCTATGCGTTTGCCAAATTGAGAAACCACATGGCACACAGAAAGTGGGAAGCCCACTCCACTGGTGGTATTACTTTTACCCTCACGGTTGTAAAGCCCGTTTAACACGGAATCTTTTTCCTTATCTTCAAAGCGGAATAGCTCGTGTGTTCCGGTGCGCTCGCCGCTATATTGCACGTAATATATCGTCTTTCCCGGTAAGGTTTTACCTTCAAAGATACGCTCTTCCACAAACACTTCAAACTGATCCCCATTGCGGGCATCGCGCTGAAAGTTAATCTCGCCTTCAAGTCCATTATTGATATTCTGTTTATCCCGTGGGGAAAGCCCCATTGCCAGCAGCGTAGCATCCAAAGTACCTTGCAGAGAACCCTTGATGATGCGTTTTTGTTTGGTGATAGGTAACTCTTCCAGAGTATATGCCAGAGAATCGCCTTTCACGATAAAATGGTGCCTTAAGGTGGGTTCTTGCACAAACATCATCTTTTCTATGTGTTGTTTATCGGGAGTAAGCATAATCTTCAAGGTATCTCCAGGCTGAATGGTGCTTACATCTATATAATCCCCAAAGCGGAATGAAAGAAGAGCTATGTCCTTTAGAGGAATGCCCTGTTTTTCGAGCACCGAGAAGATACTACCCCCATTGGGGATGGTCTCAATAATCCATGGCTCCACAGGTTTTACAGGTTGGGAACCCTTAAATTTGTTGCCATTGTCGGGTGTAAAAAGACTATATAAGCTGAATGATGTTAGCAGAATAATGATAACGGCGAGAAGTACGGTTTTTCCCCAATTCATAGGCTCTCCTTCGCGAGTGTTTCTATAGGTTTATCGGTTTCGCTAGCTTGTTGTCCCATATAAGGGTGGTAATGTATATAAACTTTGCGTAAGCCACTGCTGTATTTCTCCAGCAGCCTTTCTTCCACGGCAAGTGAAATCTGATGGCCGGCATCCACAGAGATACCGCCTTCCACTTCAATGGTCATATTCACGGTGTAATAAGGCCCAAATCGGTGAACGCCAAGCTCGTCGATGCGTAACACACCGTCCACGCTAAGTGCTTCGCTTTGCAATTCTTTGCTGAACTCTGTATCCGGAACGCTATCCATAAGTTCTCCGGAAGAATCCATAATAATCTCAATCCCTGTTTTAATAATATAGATGGCTACTATCGCCCCGGCAGCAGGATCCATCCAATAGAAACCAAGCCTGCCCATAACCACACCGATTACCACCGCTAATGACGCCATGATATCGTTCAAATGATCATTTGCCAGTGCTTTGAGGGTGGGGTTGTGGGTAATGTTTACATTCTTGCGGGTGAAGCGGTATAAATATATCTTCAAGGAAACGGTAAATAGGGCTATCACAAGTGCCCAGATGGATGCAGATTGCCCTGTTTCTGTCTTCGATATTATCTCGTAAACCTTGTTTATTGATTCCCAAAATATAGCAATGCCGGTGGTGAGGATAAAGGCACCTACAACAATGGCGGAGATTGATTCAAGCTGCCTGTGTCCATAGGGGTGTTCTGCATCTGCAGGTTGGCGGGCTTGGTGCATGAATATCTTCACCGCAATATAGTAAACCACATCTGAAGTGGAGTTTATCCCATCTGCAAGCAAGGCAGGGCTATGACCCACGATACCAATAGACGTCTTCAACATGGCAAGAATCACATTGGTATACAAACCAAGATTAACCGTCAGGTTGGTAAGTCTATCCCTATCGTTCATCTTATAGGGATCTCCATGATGTCTATCAGTTCCAGATGGGGAAAGGCGCTGCGCATACTTTTGCGCAATAAATCTGCATCAACCGAAGACGCACCTACGGCGTTGGCATTTAGGGCTATAGCTCTAATTTTTATGGAGATTAGGCAAAGAGGATGATGCTTAGTTACAAAGGATTCAAGCTCAGTTAAAGGTAATTTTAGGCATTCGGGATGGCGAAAGATAAGCTGCTGAGTAATCTGCTTTCCCAGTCTGGCATTGGTAGTACTCGTGAATGCACTGGGGATGTAGATATGGCTACAGTTAGCTGTATCTGATAGCAGTGCTGCAAACTGTTTTTCGGCTCCTAGCAAGCTTTTTAAGCCCGTATTGTGCCATTTGCCCTTGGTTTTCAGGTGAATAGTCTCGCTATCCAGCAGGGTTTTTCGCAGCTTTGCTGATGCTTCGGTGTAGCATGGAATCTCTGCCAAATTCACTAAGCGCAGCAGTTCATTCTGAATGGCGGCAATATTGCCAAAGCTTGCACCAACCGCCAATATCAAGCCATCAATATCCTCACTCAAAGCAATCGACTTCCTATCCAGTGAACCATCGATAATCACCTTCTCTGCGCCCAGCTTAAGTAGCTCATTGGCACAGGCAATTTGAGCTGAAACGCTTTGGGGTCCGCCTATCTCTGTCTTTATCTCGCTTTCTGCTCTGGCAAGCCACAAGGGTTTGCCTCCGCTCAGCCAAGCTGTTTTCTTCAATAAGCTTATCGCAGAGCCATGTGCATCCATACTCTTGGCGTCGGCACAGAACACAGATCCGGGATGGATGTGTACGCGTGGCTTAGGTGTTTTGAACAGCACATCTTCCACTTCGCCATCTCTGCCGGTGCTCATAACGCCCCATTTGATGCCATTATGCTGCTGCATGATAGCATTCAAAATGGTAGTTTTACCTGCATTCTTACATATCCCGACGATTGCCAGTTTATCTAGGCAACCCTCTGATATCCATGGCATTAACATCAAGTTCCTTCAAGGCTTACGACGCAGATTGCGCTTTGTCTCCGCAGGCCCAATGGATACTTTATGTCCACGCATCAGCGCCATAATCCCTTCCTGGGATTTGCGTTCTGGGGGGCATTGAGCACGATACTTATCTTCATCAATTGCCACGAAACCAGGCTCTGTATAGGAAGTAATAAAGCCTTCATAGTTACGCAGGATAATTCTTCCCGGCATCTGTGAAATCAGGTAATTTGGCATCACAGGTATTTTACCACCACCACCGGGAGCATCCACCACAAAGGTAGGTATGCAAAGCCCGGACGTATGCCCACGCAGGGATTCGATGATCTCGATGCCTTTGGACACGGGAGTGCGGAAATGAGCGATACCTTCTGAGAGGTCGCATTGATAGATATAATAGGGACGCACTCTGTTCTTTACCAGCTTGTGCACCAAGGCTTTCATCACGTCCACATTATCGTTGATTCCCTTTAAAAGCACGGATTGATTCCCCAAAGGTATTCCTGTTTCGGCAAGTCTCGCAAGGGCATTCGCTGCATCTTTGCCAATCTCGTTGGGGTGGTTGTAGTGAGTGTTTAGCCACACGAACTTGTACTTTTTTAGTATCGCAAGCAAGCTATCTGTCATGCGTTGAGGAACCACCACGGGAGTGCGTGTACCAAGCCTTACGATATCCACATGATCTATCAAGCTGAGCTTGTGCAGTATTTCGTCCAGACGTTCATCGCTCAAAGTTAAGGGATCGCCACCACTTAGGATAACATCTCGCACTTCGGTATGCTCACGGATGTATTCTATCGCTTTATTAA
>JALNXT010000158.1 GCA_023230245.1 Candidatus Cloacimonadota bacterium | reverse complement strand
CCCCGTGTGGGTGGAGCTTACTTTACCTTAAGCAACACTCCCTGTTCGTAAAAACCCCCGCCATAACCGAAGCTTAGCTCGTAATCTCCCTTACCACAGGGAAAATATAGTTCCACATAAAGGTGTTTGGCATCTATCCAATTGAGTTGAGCTGGCATACTACCCACGGTAAACGTGTTTTTCGCTACCTGAAATCTAAGCTCTCTATTGGGAACCTTTAATGATGCCATTAGTTTTTCCGGCTCTATGGGGGACATATACTCAAATTCCAGCTTCAGCTTTTTGCTATGCTTAATCTTTTTGGGGAGCGGCGTTGTGCGCTTTACCAGGGCGTTGGCAAAGGTTTGTGTGGCGAGCAGAAAGCCCTTATGATTAACCACTCCCACTCCCATATGAGTAAAATTATCGTTCAGGATATTCTCTCTGTGCAGGGGTGAATTCATCCAGCCGGTAACGATTTCTTCGGGTGTAAATATCTCATCCGTGTTATAGAAGCGAGCCAGATTTTCTCCGATAGAAGATACGACAAGCTCTGGATAATAAAGCATCTTTCTCTCGTTCACGTAGTTACCCTTATCGTCTTTATGATCAAAGAACCTCAAGTTTAGCATATTCTTGCTATGCAAGCGTGATAAACTTGCCAAACCATCATCATACAACAAAGCAGGCAAGCCGTTTTTCACCCTTTCGATATTAGAAAAACGCCAGATGAGGCTTTCAAATTCCGTAATCGTAATCTGCCTCGCCCCCAAGCCAGTAATGATCAGCAACAAGGCTATCGTGAGAAGTTGTTTTATCTTCATTAATATATTCCTAAAATCGGTATTGAACCTGTAGTTTTTCTTCTTCAAAGAGGACGTGTATCTTGCTTTTCTCGGCGTCAAAATCCGATAAATGCGCATCCACATAGGCATCCAAGACAGATAGTGCCATGGTTATACCCATCCACCAAAAATCACTGGTGCGCAACTCTTCATATTCGTTTTGCTTGGTTTTGTAAATCTGTTTTTCGAATAAATCGTTAGTTTCCTTGCCCTTCTTGCGGTAATCATTCACCTTGCCATCGTGAATCAGGGCAGAAGTCAAAAAGTAAGCCTGAACCCCTATCACCACGCCAGCTTTCACATAAGCGTGGTTATATATTTGCCCACCCGCAGGGATCAAAGCAGAATAAACCGCTGCCTTAGTGGGGCTTTTAGTAGGCTCTGCGAAAAGCAGTGCACACAGGCTAAGCAACATTAATAGTAGGACTTTCCTCAAGACTAAACCTCGAACTTTCTTTGCCCGCATCATGCCTATAAACAGGGTTATTTGTCAATGAAAAGATTGCTAAGGTTATGCAAAAGAGCTTTGATTCTTGCTTTTTGCACATCGGCGCTTGCTTGCTTATCCGAAAGGGAGTTCATCGGGATCTGATCGGGATCTCATCGGGATACAACCCGATCAACCCCGCTTCAGTACAGCATATAATCGGTTGTGGATAGCAAGGAACTTGATTGGCTTACAATTATGCTGCGATTGGTTTCTAGATAAGCCTTCCCGCTATCAATCAGCATAATTGTGAGTTAAACGGAATACTTAAAAGATATCTTTTAACTCATAAATCGGCGATGTGGCAGCTTTTAGTGTTTACTTTCGGAGATACAGTCGCCGATTATATAAGTCAAAAGGCACGCTTCAACGTCACCTGCCCACCAACTCGTCGCTGTAGCCCTTAACACCTTTAAATACTTGCAATTATGGATATTAACTGTGGTATTAACGACTCCAGGATCAACCCCTCTGCTTTTCTTAAGATTTTCTCTGCTTTTCTCTGTGTTAAAGAAAAATGTCGCCTAGTACTCAGCTTCACATCAAACCAAGCTGGCATAAGCTAATATAAGATCAGCTCTTCCTTTTTGCTAAACTGGTGATGGTAGAGCCTCTTCAGCAGTGCATTCTCGGGCTTTTCGAAATCCGGATCATCATTCACGATGGCAAAGGCATCATCGCGAGCAAGCTTTAGGACATCCTGATCACGCATGATATTGGCAAAGCGGAAGATAGGCATGCCAGACTGCTCAAAACCGAACAACTCGCCAGGACCCCGCAGCTCCAAATCCTTTTCTGCTATGATAAATCCGTCCGTGGTTCTGGTCATGGTATTGAGGCGTTCTCGGGCAATTTTGCCGATGGGCTGATGTTCTATCAGGAAGCAATAGCTTTGGGCATTTCCACGCCCCACACGTCCTCTAAGCTGGTGCATTTGCGCCAAGCCAAAGCGTTCCGCATGCTCCACAATCATCACAGATGCATTTGGCACATCCACACCCACTTCAATAACCGTGGTGGAGACAAGGATTTTGGTGTCACCAGCTTTGAATTTCAGCATAATCTCGTCTTTCTGTGCAGCTTTCATTCTGCCATGCAGCAAGGCGCAGGAAAACTTGGGGAAAACCTTGGTGGATACATATTCATAGAGATTCGTGGCATCCAGCAGCGATAGTTTCTCGGATTCTTCCACCAGCGGGCACACAATATACACCTGCCTGCCAGCTTCCAGCTCCTTTTGTACCTGCGCAAACACGAGATCAATCTTGGTGGAAGAACGCACCACCGTGTGCACCGGCTTACGCGAAGGAGGCATTTCGTTTATTATACTCACCTCCAAATCGCCATACACGGTCATCGCCAGAGACCGCGGAATAGGCGTGGCAGAGAGATACAGCAAATCCGGATGCAAAGCCATCCGTGCCAAACGCGCACGCTGCTCCACACCAAAGCGATGCTGCTCATCCACACACACAAAGCCCAGCTTGGCGAAGTGAACATCCTTTTGCAGCAAGGCATGGGTGCCAATCACAAGCTGTGCTTTCCCGCTTTCGATATCTGCTTTTATCTCGGCTTTACCCTTGTAATTCCCGCCTTTCAGGATGCACACATTCACATCCAAGCCTTTCAGCAGGGTGTTCATGGTGACAAAGTGCTGATCTGCAAGTATTTCCGTGGGTGCCATAAGCGCAGCCTGATAGCCATTCTCCACCGCCAAAAGCATGGCAAATAGCGTCACCACCGTCTTACCGCTGCCCACATCACCTTGCAGCAATCTACTCATCTGTTTATCCGAGCACATATCCGCAAACAGCTCTCGCAGCACGGATTTCTGTGCATTGGTCAACTGAAATGGAAGCTGTTTATACAGGCTGGTAGTGAGTTCCCTCTTATTAACGAAGTTAATGCCCTTTATCTTGATGCCGTGGAACACTTTATGCCGTGCCCACAGGATCTGCGAGTAGAACAGTTCTTCGTAGGCAAAGCGACGCTTGATATCCGGCAATTCCTCTGGTTTTTGGCTAAAGTGCATCTTCTGCAAAGCGACATTTCGCGCTAAGAAGCCGTATTGTTCCACGATTGTGGCAGGTAAGTTTTCCTCTATCTGCTTTGCATAGAGCGCAAAAGCATTGAACACCAATCTCCGCAGCAGCTTTTGGGTAAAGCCCTCGGTCAGCGGATATACCGGCAACACCTCACGTCCTTTCCAGAAATCGTTTTCCTCTGCTTCATCCTCTTCTATCAGCTCGAACTCCGGATGCAACATCTGAAACTGCCCGTTAAACTCCGAAAGCGTACCAGTTAGCCATACTAATCGCCCCGGTTTAAACAGCGTTTCGTAGGCTTTGGGATAGGAAAACCAGGAACAGACAATCGCCACTTTACTATCGCTAACCCCTACATTTAATATTACTTTACCCTTAGGCGTGTGGCGCGTATCCACCCATGAAATCATCGCCGTAAAGGCAATCCTATCTCCCACTTGCACGTCAAAAAGGCTGGGATTCAGTTTGCGATTGATGTAGGCACGGGGAAAGTGTTCTAGTAAATCCAGCACCGTCGTAATCCCCAGCTTTCCTAACAGACGGGCACGGTTCTCCCCCACGCCCTTTAGGAACTTGACGCTTTGCTGAACGCCGGAAGTGTAAGTGCTGCTACTCTCTGCCATGAATACCAATGTGTAATGCTGCATTATTTTGTCAATCTTGCTTTTATCTCACGTCCACCTATACATTGTACCGTGTTCCCTTCATGCAGCTACCGTAATTCATGCATCGGATGGATGAATCAAGGTAGCTGTGTACATGGAGAGTAGAACAATTTATAGGTGGCTCAGCGAAGAAACATCCTGCGAAACTAAAAATAAGTTGCAGTAAATATCTTAGTTGGCGAGTATAACTCTTGGAAGACAGTTGTTGCTCATTTTTTCGCTTGACTTTGATACTAAAGGTCGTTATATTGTCTCTCAGGTATGCAACCACACAGGCTAAGCCTTTGCTTTTTATATTTTTAACCTACCAAATCAGAAAATACTAACTATCAGGAGATTTGACTATGAAAATGTGGAAACAGTTAAGTATGGCTCTTCTTGCTATCAGCATGATGAGTTGTGCAAGTGCAAAAGTACCGTTAGTGGACGTAACTTCACCCAATCCCGTGGTGCAAGTAGTGAAAAATGTGCGTGAAGCCGTAGTGCAAATAAGAGTAGAATCCAAAGTAATGGTGCAAAATAACCGCAACCCCTTCTTTGATGACGATTTCTTCCGCCAATTCTTCCCTCAACAACCGCAACAGCAATCGCAACCTGTGGTCTCGATGGGTAGCGGGTTCATCTATGAATACAACCCCAGCAGCAGAGAAGCCTTCATCATGACCAATAAC
>JALNXT010000157.1 GCA_023230245.1 Candidatus Cloacimonadota bacterium | reverse complement strand
GACGTATTTGTTTGCATCAAAGGCGAACACTTCGATGGCCATGAGTTTATCTCCCATGCCATACAAGCAGGTGCTGCGCTAATTATCAGCCAAGAGGAACATAAACTCACTCACCCTTACATTCTTGTAACAGACACAAGGAAAGCAGCGGCAATAATAGCAAAAACAATTATGCTGCCTGCTGAACTGCCCTACAATATAATTGGCGTAACCGGCACTAATGGTAAAACTACAAGCTCGCTAATTTTGTACGACGCATTAATGAATATGGGCTACAAGTGTGGTTGGATTGGCACCTTAGGCTTCTATATTAACGGCAAGAACTACGCCACAAATCATACAACTCCAGATATAATCCAGTTAAATCAGATTTTTAAACAGATGGTAGAAAACGCAGTGAATTATGTGATCATGGAGGTTTCTTCTCATGCCTTGTCTTTAGATAGAGTCTATGGAGTGGAATTCGATTATTGCTTGTTTAGCAATCTTAGTAGGGAACATCTTGATTTCCATGGAGATATGGATAGCTACTTTGAAGCTAAATATCTGCTATTTGAACGAGGCATGAAACGCGGAGCTACCGCAATTGTAAACACAGCGGATCAATATGGTGCAGAAATATGCAGACGCTTGCACGAAAAACAAGTAGCTTGCTTTAGCATGGGCAGTGATAATGCCGATTATCTTATTCGGGATGTAAATACCGATATCTCCGGCAGTTCCTTTACTTTAGTTCGCGACGATAGCCCAATTCATATTACCAGTAAGCTCATCGGTAGCTTTAATATCCAGAATCTGGGGCTTACAGCGGTAACTTTGCAGGCAATGGGATTTACAGAAATAGCCATTGAAACTGCCCTTAGTAAAGTATTACCCGTGAAAGGAAGAATACAGAGAGTGGAAAACTCCCACGATATAGGTGTCTTTATAGATTATGCCCATACTCCCGATGCTATTGAAAACCTGTTGAAATCTGTGGAAGAATTACCCCACAAGCGTATAATATGTCTCTTTGGTGCAGGCGGAGATAGAGATAAGGGTAAACGTCCGCTCATGCTAAAAGCTGCCTTAAAGCATAGTGATGCAGTTTTCGTAACCGACGATAATCCACGCTTTGAAGCTCCAGATAGTATTATTCGGGATATCGTAGTTGCTTGCGAACCAAAGTTGCCATGGTGGATAATCCGGGATAGAAAAACAGCTATTGAGGCAAGTATCAAATTAGCACAACCTGGTGATATCGTAGTAATCTGTGGTAAGGGGCATGAAAGTTATCAGGAAATTGAAGGTGTCCGCCACCATTTTGACGATTATGAGGAAGCTCAACAAGCTCTTGGAGATTGGAAATCAAGAATAGAGAAAAGCGATGATGAGCTGGTATTGCCGGTGGATATCACCATGCTTGAGCTTCTCTACCAAATAGAGAAACCAGATAATACTGATGGCTACAAGCCACCGAAGCACTTTTCGTATATATCAACAGACTCTCGCCAGATAAAAGACGGAAGCCTCTTCTTTGCCATTGTTGGTGAAAGATACGACGGGCATAGCTATGTTCCAGAGGTACTTGCGAATGCAAAAAACTTTGTTTTGTGTGAGGAAGCACCTTCTAGCACTATATCTTCTGCCAATTACTACACTGTGGAAAACAGTATTTACAGCTTGGGGCTATTATGCCAGAAATATTTACAGATGTTTGCTCCACAAAAGATAGCGATAACTGGGAGTACCGGTAAAACCACTAGCAAAGAACTAATTGCTCAGGTCTTAAATGATCACCTTCCTTGCCTGAAAACCATGCATAATGAGAACAATCTCATCGGCTTGTGTAAAACCATTCTAAGGGTTACCCCTGCTCACAAGTTTGCCGTCTTCGAGCTTGGAACAAATCACTTTGGTGAGATAGCCAAGCTTGCAGATATCGTATGCCCCGATATAGCCATAATACTAAATATTGGCCCTTCGCATCTTGAATATCTAAAAGATGAAGATGGGGTGTATCTCGAAAAGAGTGCTTTGTTTAAACGGCCTTTAGCTTTAAGATTGTACCCTGGCGATGATCATCGGTTTTATGGTTTTAAATCTGAGGGTGTAAGCATTGGTTATGATGAAGTTTGTGATTACCAGGTTTCTAAGGTAACATTATCTTCTGGATCACAAAGTTTCGTTCTAGCCGGACTTACTTGGCAGATACCATATCCTGCACCTCACTATGCGATAAATGCTGCGTTTGCTATTGTCCTTGCATTAAAGCTTGGATTAACCCAGGAAGAAATTCAGAAATCGCTGCAAAAGCCGATAAACATAGACATGAGGTTGCAATTATTTCCTCGTGGCAAGGGTACTTTGATCGTCGATTGTTATAATGCGAATCCTTGTTCAATGCAGAAAGCTCTGGAGTTTTGGCAACAAGTGCAACCAGGATATCCCCACATAGCGATTTTGGGAGATATGCTGGAACTTGGTGAAAATACGGCCATGTACCATCTAATGATTGGTGCCATGCTTACTGAAATGAAGGTTAGTGAGCTTTATACCGTGGGAGAATATGCCAAGCATTACCATGATAGCAGCGATTTAGCACCCATGAATTATGCAACGGTTGAAGAACTAAAAGCCACCGAAAAACTAACTACCTTAGCCGAAGATGCCGTGATTCTAATTAAAGCATCCCATGGAATCCATTTGGAAAGGCTTCTATCTATCTTTCAAGGAGGATTATAGTGTTATATCATCTATTGTTTCCCCTTGCCAAATACAGCATTTTATTTAACGTTTTTAGATACGTTACCTTTCGCTCCATTGGCGCATTTATTACTTCGTTGGTGATAGCCTTACTTGTTGGCCCAGCTTTCATTCGGATGTTGAAACGAAAAGCAGCAGTAGAAACTATCGACGAAGATTTACCTGAAAAACATCGTCTAAAACAAGGTACTCCTACCATGGGTGGGATTATTATTCTGGTTTCTCTGCTAATATCTTCATTGCTCTGGAATATATTAACTAACCCGGCGATAATAATGATGTATTTAACCATTGTGTGGTTGGGGATAGTGGGATTCGTAGATGATTACTTGAAAAACTTCGTAAAATCTAAGAAAGGCTTGATTCCCAAATACAAACTGCTTGGGCAAATCTCGGTGGGTCTATTACTCACCCTTGCTATTTATTATAGTAGTTCCGTTTCCGATCATATTACGGCATTACAAATACCATTCATGAAAAGCACTTATATCGAATTGGGATGGGTGTTTATTCCTTTTGTGGTTTTCCTTATAACCGGGACATCAAACGCCGTTAACTTAACTGATGGCTTAGATGGTTTGGCCGCTGGTACACTTGCTTTTGCAGCTCTTGGCTTGGGAGTGATGTGTTATCTAAAAGGTAATTTTATTGCTGCTGATTATCTAAACTTAGAGTACATATATAATGCAGGCGAGTTAACGGTATTTATTAGCGCACTAATTGGGACATTGATAGGTTTCCTTTGGTTTAACAGCTATCCTGCTCAAGTGTTTATGGGTGATACAGGATCGCTCACTTTGGGCGGTATTCTTGCGGTGATATCGGTTTTACTTAAAGAACAGATATTCTTTATGATCATTGGGCTGATATTTGTTGCAGAAACGGGAAGTGTTATTATTCAGAGAAGTTGGTACAAATGGACAAAACGTAAATATGGACAAGGACGCAGAGTTTTTCTTTGTGCTCCCCTTCACCACCACTATGAGCTGAAAGGGATACATGAAACGAAGATTGTAACCCGCTTTTACATTGTGGCTATTCTATTGGTTGCTATGGGTCTATCTACTTTGAAATTAAGGTAAATTAAGGATAAGCGATGTTTGATACGAACAAGAAATATGGTATACTAGGTATGGCACGCAGCGGAATTGCTGCTGCGTACAAGATCAAGGAATTGGGAGGCAGCGCCTTTCTCAGTGAACTTCAATGGAAAGATAAGATTCCATCGGCAAATCAATTGATGGAAGATTTTCCGTGTGAATTCGGTGGGCATACAAACAAGCTGTTAGATTGCGATTGTCTTATCGTTAGCCCTGGGATTCCATTAGATGTACCTATTTTAAGCACTGCCAAAGCCAAGGGTATTGAGCTGATAAGCGAAATAGAATTTGGTTATCAGATAAAAGCACCAGATTCGAAGATAATCGCGGTAACCGGATCAAATGGGAAGAGTACTACGGCAAGCTTGATTCACCATATCCTTGTACAAATGGGAAGCAAATCAATTCTTGCAGGTAATATCGGGGATGCCTTTTGTAGCTATCCCATTCATAAACCAGGCATAGAATTCATAGTATTGGAGATTAGTAGCTTCCAACTTGACCTGATCACTAGTTTTAAACCAGATGTAGCAGTGTTGCTAAATATTACTCCTGACCATATGAATCGCTATGCTTCTTTTGAAGATTATTCAGCCAGTAAGACGAGAATATTCAAATATCAGGATGAGAATGATTGTGCGGTGCTTTTCCTGGATGCACCCAATGTTGTTAAATCTACGGCAAATATCAAAGCCCGTAAGCTTATGTTTTCCTTACACGAGCTTCAACCCAAAGCCTATGCTTGTCTTAGCGGGAAGTTTATTCACTTTGGCTTATCTACGATGGTGTCTATCTATGATCTTGGCATCAAGGGGCCTCACAATTACGCGAATACAATGGCAGCGATGTTGGCA
>JALNXT010000156.1 GCA_023230245.1 Candidatus Cloacimonadota bacterium | reverse complement strand
AGTGATTCCCTGCTTACAGACGTGCTTATCTATGACCGAAGTCAATCCAAGTTTCCCCGTATCGTATATGCGAAAACTGGCAATGTGGTGCAAATGGATAACGGCAACAGCTTACAGATTATCCTAAACAACGGTGAAATGCACGAGCGCAACGAAAGAGAGCCAGGCAAGTATCAGAAAACAAACTTTAGCCAATATATCATCAATGTCCGTGATTTAGGCAATAATACGGACTTCTTTGAAACAGGATATCGTTCTGATAGAGAGATGACATACCCCCAGCTTAAAGCTTCAATTAAAGACTATAAACAAGAGCTGATAGTTAAAACTAAAGAAATTCAGGGCTTGGATAACCGGCTTGGCTTGAACAGTTTTAAAGAATATGGTTATCTCAAAGATGTGGAGCTTAGAAGGCTACAATCCATGAAACAAATATCTTCCAGCAGGGTAGATGAACTAAAAGATACCATCGGTTCCATGGAAGTAGAACTACACAAGAAGTTTGCCATTTCTTTCGCCATCATCATCTTCATTCTCATCGGTATCCCCCTTGGCTTAATGACACGCACCAGTGGCATTGGCATGGCGTTTTCTGTATCATCGGTAATCTTCCTGGTTTATTACGTAGCGCTAAATAGCGGAGAACAGTTGGCAGATAAGGGGATGATGCCTGCTTTCATAGCGATGTGGCTCTCTAATATCGTGTTTTTTGTGCTGGCTATTTTACTCATCAATGCGTCTATCAAGGAAAAAAGGCTGCTCGATATGCCTACCCTGATGTGGCGCATGAAGAATATTCGTAACCGTAAAACTCTCCCTCCCGATGAGATAGTCCATTAAAGGTGCAAAATGCGTATTCTTGATCGCTATGTAATAAAGGAATTTCTGAAGACCTATCTGATTATCTTCTTCTCTTTTGCGGTGGTGTTTATCGTAATTGATGTGGTTGATAATCTGCCGAGAATGATACGCAATGGAGCTACAACTCAGCAAGCAACGTTGTTTTATCTATTGCGTCTGCCATATCTGATTGTGTTAACATCGCCGGTTACGGTTCTGCTAACTGGTTTATTCATGATGAACTCGCTCTCCAAACACAACGAGAGTATTGCCATCCGTGCCGCAGGGATTAGCATCAAACGGGCAATGCTGCCTCTATTTGCCATAGGTATGCTGATCAGTATCGCCATTGCGGTAATGGGCGAATATGTGCTACCTTGGACAGAAACACAGAGAAACTATGTCTATAACGTGCAGATAAAGGGCGAACTGCCTGACGATATGATGCTAAAAGCTAATATCAATTATCAGGGCAAAGAGAATGATTTCTACTATTTCGGCTTCTTTGATGGCTACAAGAACAATCTAAAGATAATAGACCTCACCCGCATCGATTATAAAACCAAAGAAATCACCGAGCATATCACCGCTTCCACGGCAGACTGGAATGAAACCGGATGGATTATTAGGGATTGCGAGATACGGCGCTTTAAAGGTGGTAAACTAATTTCGCATTTATTCTATCCAGAGACCAAACTACCCATTCTGGATGTGCAACCGCAAGATTTCATCCGCATCACCAAACAAACCATGTCCCTCAGCTTTTGGCAGCTAAAAGAATATATCGGTAGAATCAAGAAACTTGGTGATGATGCCTCTAGAGAGATAGTTGATCTGCACATGAAGGTTGCATTCCCGTTAACGAATCTCATAGTAATCTTTTTCTTTATGCCTATAGCCACATCAAACACGCGCTCCAAAGGCAGGGGCTGGGTTATTATGCTTGGCTTGCTGGTGTGTTTTACCTACCTCATTGTAGTAAGGGTGAGCCAAAGTCTGGGCTATACGGCAGTAATCCCTCCCGTTCTGGCTGCCTGGTTACCTAATGTAGCTTTCACCCTGGTGGGAATAATTTTCCTCTATAAGGCAGAGATATAAGCAATAAGCAATTCCTTTTTTTTCATGCCTTTCACACTAAACCGCAATCTCTAGCATACCTACTATTGCACTATACGTTCTCTAATGATTCCCTAATGAGATTAGGGAATCACTAAGGTTTCATTAGCGGTAGATTACATGTCATTGAGATTGCGCTTTAGTAAATCTGGAATATTTTAGGTGCAAAGTGACAACGAAAATTGCAAATTGTGCAGGCAATTCTGCAAACTGTCGCATCCTTATGCATCGTAGGACATCCTTAACAAGACCATCTTAGAGTGTTTGTGACAAGATTTCTGCAAATTAGATCACCGAAAATTGCAAATTGTGACAGGGAATCTGCATGCTCTTTGTATTGGCTTAGTTTGGAGGACAAAGAAATCCTGCGAGTCCTATTTTGAGATTGACATCCGTGCGTAGTTTCCAATAATTGCTAGCATGAGGATGATATGAATAGCTAGCATGATAACCTTAAGACAAAACTGGAATATGCGTTGAAGCGTATAAGTGAGTTAGATGCTGAGAACTCAAGGTTGAGAAATCTGGTGGCAGGGGATCATCAAACACATTTAGCATACTCTGAAAACTGAATCTGAAGTGGATGGGAAGGAAACAACTCAAAGCAATCATGGAAAAGCTTCATTCAATTCCTGAGAATAAGGAAAGATTGATCATTGCAACTGGTAAGTACATCGGAGAAGGCTTCGATGATAGCAGATTGGACACTCTTTTTCTCACGATGACAATATCTTGGAAAGGGACACTGCAACAATATGCCGGTAGGTTGCATCGTACCCATGAATCCAAAACGCAAGTGCTGATATATGACTATGTGGACAGAAATGTGCCGGTTTGGGATGCTATGTATCAAAAGAGAATTAGAGGGTATTATGGGATCGGATATTCCATAGAGAAATAACATATTGCATTTAAGTAATTTAGATCGAGTTGGAACATGTGAATCAATCCAGTATCTGTACATCAACTGCATCTTCACTGATTCTAAATTCATAATCGTTTTCAGGTACTGTTGAATAGACATTAACCAACTGATGTGAAGTGATAAAAGTCTTCTCAGATACAAAGTCCTGATTGTCTTTAAGAATCTTTTCCATTTCTGAAGAAGTATGAACGACTGGTTTCTTAATGCTCTCCATGATGCTAAGAATTTTCTTAATACCAGTCAAGTTTTGATATCCTCTTGTATCTGAATTCGGAATTAAAAGGAACAGATAATCCCTAGCTCTACTAATCGCTACATTCAGAATGTATTGTTGATTAACGAAAACTCTTTTAGCGTTATTTTGATTGATACCTGATGGTGAATTTAGCAGACAGATCATTATATCACATTCATCACCTTGGAAGCCATGTACCGTTGCGGTGGAAATCTTCACTTTATCATGAACCGGTAGTTTAGTTGTGATTATTTTACCTACCAAATCAGCCTGCACTCTGTAGGGGCAAATTATTCCAATTGTGATCTCCTCTGTAATCGTCGCAAATTTAGCAAGCATGTGTTCAATTAGAAGCACTGTGAATAACACTGAATATGGATGATACGGGGATTTTTTTAAACGACTCGATTTATATAACAAGCTGTTACTGTTTATTGGATAGTTTATGATATTAAAGTCGTCAACCTCGAATCCCAAGTCCGGTATTGGCTTTCGTGCATTTCCTCTTGAATGTGACAACAAAGAATCATAACTAAACTTACTAAACAGTTCTCCAATAGTATTAATACTCCTGAATTGGGTTTCCAGATTATGAACAGAATAGCGTATTCCGATCATATCCCACATTTCGTCTTCTTGTTTATCTTTGCTAAATGATTTTAAACCGCACATCTTATAGAAATTCTCATCACTCCATAGATCAACCAATTGTATTGGAGGAATCTGAAATGGATCTCCAGCTACAACAAATTGACAATCCGGATTGGTCAATCTCACTCGGTATAGAACATGGACAATTGCTGCAACTGCTATCATGGATGCTTCATCAAAAATCACCATGTCCCATTCTATGTTTCTAAATAGGTTCTCATCATTTCTACTCTTAAATCCATCATAAGGGAATCTATGAATAGTCGTTATTAAAACTGTTCCTTTCATTTTCCTAAATTTATCATTATCACTACGTTCTAGTATTGAAGCAGATGCTTTTTTCTCAATCTCATCGGAATCCGTCGTTTCGAAACGAACCATATAATTGGAGTAGTTAGTATTCACATTATTCTCACAGGTTTTGATTATTTTCTGTGCGACAACGTCTGCGGCTTTATTTGTTGGTGCAACAACTAGAATTTTTAACTGATCTGCATGTTTTTTATAGCTTTCATAAACAGCTTCGGTCATAAATCCATGACTATCCGTAAGTTCTTTTTTAAATAAATACGTTCTATCAAGCACATCACATATCAGTTTCTCAGCAACATATGTAGTTTTGCCTGTTCCGGGAGGACCATAAATGAAAGATATGTTTTTCAGTAACTTCTTTAATTCACACTGAAGATTTGATTCACAATTTATCGCTCCTACCGATAAATCAGGTAGCTCTTCGAATTTCTTGAGAAGTTCCTCGAGTAAAAATACAGGATCTTTGATATTCAATGATATAAGGGATACTTCGCTGAGATTTATTTTATGGAACTTATCGACATCTTCAGGAATAAATTTCAAAAGTAGTTTGTGCTTGGGATGTGCACCCTTACTATCAACACGTTTACTTACGGCATCAACTCTAAGCTCTTTTTTCGTATTGTCTTTCATCGTTAATGATAGTTTGAAATCTG
>JALNXT010000155.1 GCA_023230245.1 Candidatus Cloacimonadota bacterium | reverse complement strand
AGTTCCACGGGTGTAGCCTTTAACTTTAAGTTTATGCTCTCTATCCTCGATGCGGTGGATTCCGAAAAAGCCATTATCAAACTGGGCAGTTCCAAAGACCCGATGATGATTTACAACGAAACTGCTGTTCCAGGGCAGGAGATTACTTTCCTGTTAATGCCGCTCCGGTCTTAAAAGCTTGGAACTGGCGCGAATAAGACTGGAAAACTTTCGCAGCTATAGCACTAGAGAATTCACTTTCCAGCCAAAGGGAAGCCTGATTATAGGCCCCAATGGCTGTGGCAAAACCAATCTACTGGAGGCTATAGCCTATTGTGGCATCGGGAAATCCATCCGCTTTCATCATGATGAGGATTTAACCCTCTTCGACGCTACATATTTCCGTATAGGCAGCGAGTTTGTGACCGATACAGAGATGCCCTTAAAAGTTGCCCTCAGCTATGGAGCATCCAAGAAACTGCTTAAACTGGACGATATCCCCATCAGGCAGCTTAGCAGCCTCTTTGATGTGGTGAAGGTTATCTATTGTGCCCCCGAAGATTTGCTCTTGGTAAGCGGTGCACCTCGGTTTCGCAGGCAATATTTTGATCTGGCAATCGCCCAGCTTTACCCTCAATATATCCCCATTCTACGCAACTATCTGCATGTGGTGGAGCAGCGCAATGCCATGCTTAAACGCAGCTTTCAGAAAGAAGAAAAGCGAAGCTGGGACAATAGATTCGCCATCAGTCTGAAAGAAGTTTGGGATTATCGCTTCCGGTATATGGAGCTGGTGAATGATGCGTTTGAGACACAATTCTCTGGCTTATTTCCCCAGGCAAAGGCTATTCGTATTAACTACCTGCAAAGCATGAAACAATCGGCAAGTAGCACGATTGCAGAAATTGAAGCCTCTTTGCAAGAACTTGAAGCAAGAGAAAGGCAGTGGCAACGCAGCTTGGTGGGTGCGCATCTGGATGATTATGAATTTAGCTATCAAGACAGAATCATGAAAACCTACGCTTCGCAAGGACAACGCAGAATCGCTGTGATAATCCTTAAACTCATCCAAGCCAGGCTGATAGAAAGCGTGACAGGGATTAAGCCGATACTGCTCTTCGACGACATCTTCGCCGAACTGGATAACTACCATACGATTAGCATCAGAGATTGCATCGATAGCCGTTATCAGGTGTTTATCGCCAGCCCCAAAGAAGATATATGTAAGATTTGGCAGGGGTATCCGACGCTTAATTTGGTAGAGGTCGTGGAGTCTAGGGGTAGAGAGGGCGAGGGTGTAACTGCAATCGTCTCGAGTGCTAACAGCCAAGACGGCTGTTGTTACGACGGTATAGAGGCAAAGAAAGATGAAACTTAACCGTAATATTCTCGGCTGGATGTTTTACGATTTTGCCAATTCAGCTTTCACCACCATCATTGTAACCGTGGTTTATAGCGTCTATTTCATCAATAGCGTAGTGGGTGGAACAGCCGGTTATGGAGAAATGCTGTGGGGGAGAGCTATCGGTATCTCGATGACCCTCGTGGCTCTTACCGCACCAATCTTGGGCGCTGTGGCAGATTATTCCCGTTCCAAAAAGAAACTGTTGTTTTTGAACTGCTATCTAACAGTTATATTCACCGCTTTGCTATATTTTGTGGAGCCTGGTCATGTATTCTTGGGGATGTTGTTTTTTATCATCGCCAATTTCGGGTTTAACAGTGCCAACGTTTTCTACGACGCCTTTTTACCAGAGATATCTTCAGCAAAAGACATAGGGAAAGTATCGGGCTTTGGCTGGGCTTTGGGCTATGTGGGTGGCTTGCTTTCGCTGGTGGTGGCACTGGTATTGGTGAAATATAATGTCCGCTACGTGTTTCCCGCGGTGGCAATTCATTTCTTCTTATTCTCGCTATTCACCCTCTTTTGGTTAAAGGAATTCAACCGTCCTTCCAGGCGCAGTAACTACTTTAGAATTGCCTACCAGCGCATCAGATTCTCGCTTAAGAACATCGCCAAACAACCGCAATTACTGCGCTATATCATCAGCTATTTTATCTATAACGATGGTATTACCACCGTGATTGTATTCGCTTCCATCTATGGCATAGAGCGCTTTGGGATGAAAACCACGGATATGATAATTTACTTTATCTTGGCGCAGTTTACCTCTATCCTCGGCTCTGCCGCATTTGGCTGGTTTACAGATAAATTCAATGTAAAGCTATCCCTAAGTATCTCGTTAATCATCTGGATAGCCGTGGTTATCTGGGCATATTTCTGTTGCAGCGCCAGAGAATACTATTTCGTGGGCTTGCTTGCAGGCTTGGCTATCGGAAGCAGCCAATCCAACAGCCGCACCATGCTTTCTCTATTAACACCGCAGAATAGACAGGCGGAATTCTTCGGTTTTTATACCTTGACAGGACGCCTTTCGTCAATTATTGGTCCCATACTGTATGGTTGGATTGCCCATAAAACAGGCGATATCCGCTATTCCATTTTATCGCTGATATTATTCTTTGTGGTGGGATGGATAGTCTTACAGAGTGTAAGTTTGAAAGATGGGATTAGCCAAGCTAATCTCGTGGAAAGTTAACACATTTATCAAGAGAGGAAGATTATGAAGAATACAACGATTATCAAGTTAATGCTACTGATATTGATAGCACTAACGCTAAGCTCATGTGGTAAGAGCAAACCGGTTCTATACATATTCAACTGGAGCGACTATATTGATCCCGTGCTGATTAAAGAATTTGAGGTCGCCAATAATTGCAAAATCAAATACAGCACTTATGACTCTAACGAAAACATGATCACCAAGATAAAGAGCGCGAGGGAAAGCTTTGATGTGGTGTTTCCCAGTGGTGATCATGTAAGCATACTTAAAGAAGCAGGACTGTTAGAATCCTTAAATCGGACAAAACTTACTAATTATCGTAACTTAAATAGTGGCTTATTGTCTAAAGCACAGGTATTTGACAACGCTAATGAATACTCAGTTCCCTACTTTTGGGGTCTTACGGGCTTGATGTATAACAAACGCTATGTGCCCGCTGAATTAGTTGCCAAACAAAGCTGGAGCATTGTTGGCGATCCCTTCTTTAAGGCTAAGAACAAAGTTACCATGCTTGATGATGCGCGTGAAGTTATAGGCGCTGCCTTAGTTTATAACGGTTTTGATCTGAACGACACCAGCGAAGCCGCCCTCGCTACCGCAAAGAAAACATTGGATGCATGGGACGTAAATATTACTCAGTTTGATTCGGACTCATATAAGAACGAAGTTCCCGATGGCACCACATGGCTGGCGCAGTCCTATAATGGAGATGTGCTTCAACAGATGGCTGAAAATAAAGAATTAGGTTTCTTTTTACCCTCTGAAGGCAGCAGCCTGTGGATGGATAATGTGGTAATCCTGAAATCCTCCCAAAACAAAGAGCTGGCATATAAGTTTCTGGACTTCCTGTTGGAAGTTAATACCGCCAAACGCAACGCCGAATATACCCAATATGCCACTCCCAATAAAGCTGCTCACGAACTATTGAGTGATGATATTAAGAATAACGCCCTTATCTATCCCAGCCAGGAATACTTGGCTAAATGCTACATGATCATGGCACTTGGCAATGATGTAAAGAAAATAGACGCTTTGTACGAAGCAATAAAAATGAACTGAGGATAACATGCTGGATAATCTTGGAAACCTGAAACGAACAAACTACTGTGGAGAATTAACCATAACAGAGCTTGGCGCCGAAGTATGTGTAATGGGTTGGGTGCATAAACGCCGAGATCTTGGGGGTTTGATTTTCATAGATATGCGCGACGTTAAAGGTATCCTGCAAGTGGTTATTCACCCCGAGCAAACCGACATATTTATCAAGGCAGAAAAGATACGTAATGAATACGTAATAGCTGTTAAGGGCAAAGTAACAGCACGTGACGAAGCCAATATAAACAAGAATATGCGTACCGGCGAAATTGAGCTGGTGGCAACAGATATTTACGTGCTAAACGATACCTTGCCTCTTCCCATTCAGATTAACGAAGCCGCTATGGCAGAAGAAGATCTGCGCCTCACCTACAGGTATCTTGACCTTAGACGCGCTAAACTACAGGACATCATTATCACACGCCATAAGATTGTAAGCATTATGCGCCGCTTCCTCGAAGCAGAAGGGTTTTACGATATAGAGACGCCTATTTTGATGAAGAGCACGCCCGAAGGTGCCAGAGACTATCTTGTGCCAAGCAGGGTGCAACCAGGCAAGTTTTATGCCCTTCCACAATCACCACAGATGTTTAAGCAGCTCCTGATGATCGCCGGTTTCGATAGATATTACCAAATTGCCAGATGCTTTAGAGATGAAGACCTGCGTGCAGACCGTCAGCCAGAGTTTACCCAGCTCGATATTGAGCTTAGCTTTGCCTCTCAGGAACAGATCTTCGATTTACTGGAAAGGCTGATGTTCCGCTTGTTCGACGAAGTGTTGAACATCCAGCTAAGTATTCCATTCCCGCGATTAACCTATGCCGAATCCATGAACCGCTATGGCTGCGATAAGCCCGATACACGCTTTGGTGTAGAATTGTGTGACTTAAGCGAAGTGGTTAAAGATAGCAGCTTTCAAGTGTTCGCTACGGCTCTGCAAGCTGGCGGAGTGATAAAAGCTATCTGCATCCCCAAAGCAGCCGAGTTCAGCCGCAAACAACAAGATGAGCTGATTGAAGTAGCCAAACACTTGGGCGGAAAAGGAATAGCCT
>JALNXT010000154.1 GCA_023230245.1 Candidatus Cloacimonadota bacterium | reverse complement strand
TCTATGATCTTGGCATCAAGGGGCCTCAAAATTACGCTAATACAATGGCAGCGATGTTGGCAGTACATACGCTTGTTCCGGATTCTGAAGCGATCGGGAATGCGGTTAAGGGCTTTAAACCTTTAACACACAGGCTCGAATATGCTGGAAGCGTTAGGGGTGTGTCATTTTACAACGATTCCAAAGCGACAAATACGGATTCTGTCCGTAGTGCGCTTTTCAGTTTTGAGCGCCCTATCAGAATTATAGTGGGCGGATCTGATAAAGGTGAGGATTTTAGTGTTCTTACCGATGATCTACAACGCAAAGCTCAAAAGGTTTATATAACCGGGGATACGCAAGATCAGATGCGACAAGCATGGTTGGGGAAAGTGCCGCTCGTTTGTATTGATGATTTTGAAACCTGTGTAAGAACAGCTTTTGAAGAAGCGCTTGCAGGAGATGTGATAGTGCTTTCACCGGCATGTGCCAGCTTCGATCATTTCCATAATTTCGAACATCGTGGCGACGTATTTAAACAAATAGTTGAATCTATCATCGCAGAGAATGAAAAGAAATAGAACTCAACGGTATATTGTAAGTTTCGATAAAGTAATCCTACTTTCGTATGTACTTCTGTGCCTTGTTGGTCTTGTGCTTATGCTGGATATTTCATCTGTACAAAGCTCAATGATGTACTTTTACAGGCAAATTCTCTTTTTAGTCGTATCAGCGATTGTGGCAGTGGTAATTCTTTATGCTTTTGATCTGGAGAAAATACGTGGAGCAGCACCATATTTAGTGTATGCGACTTTGCTCTTACTCATTTATGTCTTATTTAAGGGGAGTACCGTAAAGGGAGCAACGCGACAAATTAGTTTCGGTTTCATTAGTTTTCAGCCAAGTTTCCTTGCACGAGTTGTTCTGGTATTCTATTTTGCGCATATCCTTGATAAAAAACACGCTGAGTTGCTGGCAGCAAACACTCCACTAAAGTTCTTTTTAGAATTTTTGGCTTTGATAATTCTCACGGGCGTCACTTTCTTGCTGATTATTCTTGAACGTCACCTCAGTACTTTAATTATAGGTGGTGCCACACTCTATGGCATGCTAATCTATGCAGGGACAAGAAAACGGCTGTTGTTACTAATTGCAGTTATTGGTATTTTAGGTGGGGTAGCTTTTTTAAATCATGGTGCAGATTATCGCAAGGCGAGGCTTACCACATATAAAAAGTACAGTCTCTTCTTTAAGAATAGAGATTCTACAAAAGCTAATGATGCAGATTACCAAGTGAGAGAAAGTCTTACGGCTTTAACCAGTGGTGGCTTGATAGGAACCGGTATTGCTAGAGGAAGGGCAAAGCATTATTATTTGCCAGAGGCTAGAACAGATTATATCTTCACAATTATTGCGGAGGAATACGGTTTTCTGGGTGCCTTGCTAGTTTTCGGCTTACATTGCTTACTCTTTTTTAGATCTTTCCGGATGGCTAATGCGCAGGAAAGCAGGTATCTAAGGTTTTTGGGTGTTGGTTTGGCAATGAACATTTTCTGCAATGTATTGGTGAACACAGGTGTTTCAATGTCCATTCTACCGCCAACGGGAAACACACTGCCTTTCATCAGCTATGGAGGGTCTGCGTTGCTAATAGACTCTGCCTCATTGGGAGTACTTCTCAATATTAGCGCGGTACGGAGGATAGTGTGAAGATAGCTTTTGGAGGGGGAGGAACCGGTGGACATATTGTCCCAGCACTAGCTTTAGCAGAGTGTGTGAAGCAGTTGCAACACGAAGCATTTTTTATTGGAAACCACAATAGCATTGAAGAGCGCTTAGTTCGCTCAGCTAATTATCCGTTTAGGGTTATTAAAGTTCAAAAGCTGTATCGCAGCTTCAGCCTTAGTAATCTTCTTTTCCCATTCTATCTTATCGGTAGCGTTGTCAGTTCTTGTAGAATACTAAAACAAGAAAAACCCGATGCTGTTTTTGTTACAGGTGGATTTGTAGCAGGCCCTGTTGCGCTTGCTGCAATCATTCTGCACATTCCTGTGTTTTGTCATGAAAGCAACAGTTACCCCGGTTTAGTTACCAGATATTTAGCTAAATACTTCAAGCGTATCTACATTTCATTCGAATCAAGCAGAAAGTATCTCCCGCAAGGCAAAATAACTAATTTCGGGATACCGCTGAAATGTGCTTCACCAACTCCATTTTCGGTAGATGCCATTGGTTTAGTATCTGACAAACCTGTAATCCTTGTAAGTGGAGGAAGCCAAGGCTCCCTGGCAATTAACAATGTAATAGAAAAAATTATCCCAGATTTGCTAAACAAAGGGTATCAGCTTATTTGGCAAACCGGCAAGACAAGCTATAGCAGGTTTGCAGATAAATTCAAAAAAGTCCCAGGCCTTTTTATGTTCGATTTCTCACCAGATTACGTAAACATGCTTTGTATTGCAAAGTTGGCTATCACTAGGGCTGGAGCGATGACTATTGCAGAGCTTGAGGAAAACAAGCTTGCATCAATCCTCATTCCTCTTCCCAGTGCTGCTGAAAACCATCAGTACTATAACGCTTTGGAACAGCAGGAGAAAGGTGTGGCATTACTGATGGAACAATCCCAGCTAAACCACATAGCCCTTCTTGAAGCCATTGATACAGTTATTGGCCATTTAAGCGAATATAAGGGTAAGCTCGCAGGCTTGCCTCAAAACCAGGCTACCCAGAAAATTACGAATGATTTACTCATGCAAATACAGCAAAGCAGGAGAATTTAGCAACATGATGAATATAACTTTACCATCAATAGGAGTATTAAATGCTCGGTAGAACAAAAAAGATACACTTCATCGGTATCGGTGGAATCGGAATGAGCGGCATTGCCGAATTTTTACATAATCAGGGCTTGGAAATCACCGGCTCAGATATGAAAAAGACCGATATTACCGCCCATTTGGAAAGCTTAGGAATCAGGATTGATGAAGGGCATAACCCCTTATTTATCGGTGAAGCTGATGTGGTAGTAAAATCCAGCGCAGTAAAGGATGATAATCCCGAAATCGTAGCTGCAAAATCCTTACGGGTACCCGTTATCAGGCGGGCTGAGATGCTGGCAGAGATTACACGTATGAGCTTTAGTATCGGTATTTCAGGGACACATGGTAAAACCACAACTACATCCATGGCTGGCTTAGTTTTAGAGAGTGCAGGGTTGGATCCAACCATTATTGTGGGTGGTAAGATTAAGAATTTTGGCAGCAATAACGTGATGGGAAGTGGGAAGTATATTGTGGTGGAAGCGGATGAATATGACCATTCTTTCCTTACACTAACGCCTTGCATTGCTGGTATTACAAATGTGGATGAAGACCATCTCGATTGTTATCGCAATTTGGATGATATTAAGAGTTCTTTTATTGAGTATGCCAATAAAGTACCGTTCTTTGGGAGTGTAATAGCGTGTCTTGATGATCCTGGCGTACAGGCAATACTGCCTTCTATCAACAAAAAAGTGGTCACTTATGGTTTCTCCAGACAAGCAGATGTGCAAGCTCGCGACATTAAAATGAAAGATTTCGTAGCATCTTATGATCTAAGCTTCAGAACCTATAAACTAGGGCGCATAACTATGAATGTAACCGGAAAGCATAATATTCAGAATTCTTTGCTGGCAGCTACCATCGGTCTTGAGTTAGATATTCCCTTCAAAGCAATTCAGGAAGGTCTTGCAAAATACAGCGGTGTATATAGACGTTTTGAATTGAAAGGCGAAGCAGCCGGGATAACTGTGTATGATGATTATGCACACCATCCTACAGAGATAAAAGCTACCCTGGAAGGATTTAAAGATAGTGCAAAGCGTAGAATCGTAACTTTGTTTCAACCTCATCTGTATTCCAGAACCCGTGATATGTACCTTCAATTTGGCAAAGCATTCTTTTCTTGTGATTGCCTTATTATGGCTCCCATCTATCCTGCAAGGGAGCTGCCCATTCCCGGTGTGAATGCTAAAATGATTACCGATGCTGCAATTCAATCTGGGCATAACAACGTACATCTTATCGAAGATAATGCACAAATAATACCTCAAACTTTAGCTTTGCTAAAGGAAGGAGATATCTTGGTTACGATGGGAGCTGGTAATATTTGGCAATATGGTGCAGAAATATTGGCACAATTGAAAATAAACGTTGACACAAAGCATAACGTCAAAAATCTTAGTAACTTAAAGGCTTAGCAGCTATTTTGGATAAGTAATGATCACACTACTAAAAGATGTGATAGCAAGGAACTATGGAAACTAGTAGCAAAACACGTAAACGCCGTGGCAATAGCAGGTATTACCTGTTCTTTTTCGTCTCACTACTTGGTGTGGTGAGCTTGGGCTTTGGTGCGTGGATTGCTCTAACTAATCTAAATGTATTCCAACTAACCAAAATCAGCGTTTCGGGGAATACTGCCATCCCTGATAGCTTACTTTTGAAGGCAAGCAGTAGATACACAGGCATGAATCTATTCTCTGTCCCATCTTCAGACGTGAAGCGGCAAATCAGGCGTTTTTCCCGAGTTAAAGACGTCAAATTGCGTAAGAAACTGCCACACACCCTTGATATCCAGATTACCGAAAGGAAAGGGATTATCTATGTTAAGAGCTATGAAGGCGATTTATACCCTGTGGATGCAGAAGGTATAATATTAGCGAAATATTCCTCAGTATATACAGAAGATATTCCGATATTTAGCACCTATTATAATGGGGCTCAATTAAAAGCGGGAT
>JALNXT010000153.1 GCA_023230245.1 Candidatus Cloacimonadota bacterium | reverse complement strand
AGCCAATATCTTCGCTTACATAACTGAGTATCTGTTCATCTTCAAGAAGAAAGCTGGCAAAGTAACCATGGCGGCCTTTGTTACGGCAACGCTTGTGGCGATGACTTTGCCCTCCACAATACCTCTCTGGATTTCGGCAGTTGCTGCTGTCGTATCAATAGCATTCGGCAAGATGGTGTTTGGAGGATTTGGCACGAACGTATTTAATCCTGCCATACTAGGACGTACTTTTGTGTACATTTCCTTCCCTAACCAGATGACTATTTCCTGGATAAAGCCTTTTACCGGCTTTCCGGGCGGTTTTGCTTACTGGAGCGGAAACAAGGCGATGGAAACGGGAGCAACTATTCTAAATCAGCACCGTATGGGTATTGATAATCTCTTTAGCTCAAAAGATGCGTTTCTCGGCTTTATCCCTGGTTCTTTGGGCGAAACCTCAGCAGTTCTGATTATGCTTGCGGCAGTGTATTTGATCTTTACCAAGACAGCTAAATGGCAGCCAATGTTAGGTACGGCGGCAAGTATTCTTTTGTTTAACTTCATCTTTTATCCTTCGATGAATCCACTGTATTTCTTATTTAGCGGGGGGGCGATGTTTGGGATAGTATTTATGACTACCGATCCAGTTTCCCAGCCTAAGGGAAAGCTTTCGTTGTGGATATATGCTCTGCTGATCGGCTTCTTTACCGTGTTCATTCGCAAATTATCGCTCTTTGCCGAGGGCTTTATGTTCGCCTTGCTCTTAACTAATTCATTTATGCCCCTCATCGATTATGCTGTGGAAAGCTTTAGCAAAGCCAAGGTGAAAAAATGAGCACGAAGAGTTTTAGGGACACCATGCTATATCCGATAGTGTTTATGCTCGTTATCTCATTTGTATTTGTTGGCGTGTTAGCGGTTATGTATCGTGGTAGCCAAGCCAAGATAGAGGCTTATGAAAAAGAAACTTACCAGAAGATGGTGCTTAGCTTGCTTGCTACCTCCATCGGTGAAGCAACCGATACAAAGCCTTTCCACATTATCGCAGACTACCCCAATTCCTATAATAAATACGTCAAAGAGATTAGTTTTGCTGGCTTGGATAAGCGGGTATTTATTGCAGAAGTGGATACCGTGGTTTTGGGCTATTGTGTGGATATAACAGGCAAGGGTTTGTGGGGAACGATGCGCGCACTGGTTGCCTTATCTCCGGATTTCAAGACCTTACATGGCATATCTATCTACGATCAAATGGAAACGCCCGGTTTAGGAGCACGTATTGGGGAAGAATGGTTTACAAACCAGTTTAATAATTTCCCTATTCTAAAAACAGATGGCAAGCCGGGGGATTATGTGTTAGACGCTCAGCTGATTCCAGAGGGGGCTAAAGCTGAACAAACAAATCAAATCCAACAAATCACGGGAGCGACAATTACGTCATCCAGCGTGATAAAGATGTTGAAAGGCGAAATTAACCTAGTGTATGAAGCATATCTTAGGCAGGCAAAGCTATGACAAAGAAAGAAATATTCAAAATTAGCGCATTCAAAGAGAATTCTGTCTGGCGTCAGATACTCGGTATCTGTTCGGCTTTGGCGGTAACAAACTTGATGGTGAACAGCCTCATAATGGGATTGGGCGTAATATTTGCGCTTGCCTTATCCTGTTTTACTATCTCTTTATTACGCTCTTATACGCCTCGTAGCATTAGAATGATGGTGCAAACGCTGATAATAGCTGCTTATGTGATTATTGTAGATATCTTCTTGCGGGCTTATATTCCTGTTGTCAGCAAGCAGTTAGGCCCTTATGTAGGCTTGATTATCACCAATTGTATCCTAATGGGTAGAGCCGAAGCTTTTGCATCTCAGAACAAACCTCTGGATTCGTTAATTGATGGGTTAGGAGCGGGGGTTGGATATACCCTTGTCCTGCTGGTAATCAGTTTTATCCGCGAGCTGTTTGGTTTTGGCAGTTTATTTGGCATCAAGGTGTTTGGGGATTGGTGGACAAACTGGTCTATTATGGTGATGGCTCCCAGTGCCTTCTTTATCCTGGCGATGTTTATTTGGGTTATTAACGTTAAATACTATAAGAATAAGGCTTAAAAATGGATATTAGTGCTTTCATACTGTTTTGGGCTGCCATCTTCACCAGCAACATTCTGCTTACCAATTTCTTGGGGATGTGTTCTTATCTATCTGTTTCCAGAGAGATAGAATCTTCTTTTGGGCTTGGTATCTCTGTCATCTTTGTATTAACGATTACAACTGGTCTAAACTGGCTTGTTTACCGTTACATCCTTGTTCCTTTCGATATCATTTATCTTCAATACATTGTGTTTATCATCGTGATTGCAGCATTTGTGCAGCTATTGGAACTCATTATCGAACGTTATGCTCCTGCTTTGTATTACACTTTGGGTATCTTTTTGCCTCTGATAACTGTGAACTGTGCTATCTTTGGTGTTAGTCTATTTATGGTGATACGTAACTACAATTTCCTCCAGTCCATAGCTTATGGTGCAGGCAGTGGGATTGGCTGGCTGATGGCGATTATGATGCTGGCAGCTATACGGCGCAAACTGAAGGAAAAGCTTGTTCCAATAGGTTTGCAAGGGGTGGGTATTAGTTTAATAATCACCGGAATCATGGCTTTGGCTTTTGTCGGTTTTTCTGGAATAGTCCAGGTTCAATAGGGGATATTGTGATTATTGTTATTTTGAAAGACATTGCTTTTTTAAGTATGATCAGCGTATCCTTGGCAATTATAATGGTGATTGCCCAAAAGTGGTTAAGCAATTATGGAGAATGCAAGATCGATATCAATGGCAAGCGTGAAATCACTGTAATTGGTGGCAACAGCCTCTTGTCTTCGCTTTCCGATAAGCAGATATTTCTCCCCTCTGCTTGTGGGGGGCGAGGAACCTGTGGCGCATGTAAGTGTAAGGTTATATCCGGTGGAGGCCCTTTATTACCCACGGAAAAACCAGTGCTTACCGCAGAAGAAATAGCTGCCGGAGATATTCGTCTATCGTGTCAGGTAAAGGTGAAAATCGATATTAAGATTGAGATCCCTTCCAGCATCTTTAATATCCGCCGTTATCATGCCGTTATAACGGAAATAATCGACTATACTTACGATACTAAGGGTATCACATTCAAGCTGGATGAAGGTGAAAAGATAGATTTCCTTGCCGGACAATATGTGCAGATTGACACCCTGCCCTATGCATCGGTGAAGCAAAAAGTATCCAGAGCCTATTCCATATCCTCAAAACCAGAGATAAACGATGCCTTGCAGTTGATTATCCGATACGTGCCAGAAGGTATTTGCACCACTTGGGTGCATCAGTTTCTTAAGGTGGGAGATCATGTAAGTTTAACCGGTCCCTATGGTGATTTTTTCCTAAGGGATACCGAAGCAGATATAATTTATGTTGCCGGAGGCTCAGGAAAAGCCCCCATTAAATCGATGTTAGAACATTTACAGGTGGTTGGGACGAATAGAAAAATGACATATTTCTTTGGCGCAAGAACACCAAAGGATTTATATTTAACAGATGAGATGAAAGCTTTGGAAAAAGTATTTCCAGATTTCAAATACGAACCAGTGCTTTCTGCATCTGTAGCAAGTGATAATTGGACTGGGAAAACAGGCTTTCTTATGCCATATTTTGCGGAAGCAATTCGTGATCCCAAGAACACCGAGGCATACTTGTGCGGTAGTCCCGGAATGATTAGCGCGGTAACGAAATCTCTAATTGAACATGGGATTCCTAAAGACAAAATATACTACGACAGTTTTGGATGATATTATGAAAGAAACAACAAAAGAACAAAGAACGCGTGCCCGCATGATGCCGGGTGCGATTACCCTATCGGGCTTCCTTGGCAAAGACAAAAGAACGCTTAATGCCATTATCAGCGCTGATGAGCAAGAGCTGGAAAAGCTCGGTAAAACTGCTGAAGAACTGGCAGACCGCATGTTTTACTTCACGGATGCAAGCTTTAGCACCTACGACGGTACCATCACCGTTGATGAGTACTATATCGTGGAAACAGAAGTTACTCGCGGGAAACTGCCATGTCCCTATGCACATGGTGGCATCTTCCGCAAGGCAATCACCAAGCTTACCAATACGAAAAACAACACTAGCGTAACTTGGTCATTCCTAAACATCCACCTGATTAAAGACCATCACTTCTTTGAAGGAAAAGGCTCCACTTTCAGGCTTGAGCCAGCCAAGCTCGTAGAAACGCTTTATTAGTAACCCGTGCAGCCTGATGGGATAATGCTTCAGGTTTCACCCTTTTAAGCTCAGTTATCTATACTGCTTTCTCTCCTTGCGCACCACGCGGATAAAGCACAGGAGAGGTGCGTGCGGAGCTTATGTGGCAGGATAGAGAGCAAAGGGGATAAAGACGCCATCATAGGTTATACGTAATCCCACACACTCGTGTGGTATTGACAGCCGAGGCGGCTGTCAATACGGATTCATGACATTTCAATTATTGACTACCAACACAGCGCAGCTTAATACATATCTTGTCAAGTCCTGATATAGGTTGACTGATTTTGAGAGGTGATTGGTTTCATTTTTATGTTTAGCGCTACACCCCTACTACACAAAATGCCTCCGAATCTCATTTTTAAGATATAGTGTTTTTTGCTGATAATCAGGGGCTGCATCCGTATCTCCCATCAAAGAACGGTACATCAATGTAGGTGTTTTAAATCCCAAACTTGTATGTAGCCTGACATTATTATAGAGAGTGATGGCTTGATGGGTTAACTTT
>JALNXT010000002.1 GCA_023230245.1 Candidatus Cloacimonadota bacterium | reverse complement strand
GTTCATCTTTCATAAACTTTTGTGCAATCTTAAGAATTGTTTCCTCACTAAATTTAACATAATAGACTTCGTCATTATCATCTAACCTAGGAATTTCAATATTAGGTATCATAATTGGTGAAACTAATATATGTTTATCTGTATCAGCAAATAAAAATTTATTCTTAGGAATATCTTCCTTTTTAAAATATAAAAAATTGATTTCAATTGCTGGATTATCTACTAAAGAAATTGCATTTACTCCAGAATCTTCATCTTCATTTATTACTAATTCTATAACTCTTTTCATAATTATTCTTTTTTTATAATCTCGAGAGATTCATTATTTTCTTATTTGCTTCTTGCTGAGAAGTCATTTCATCAGCAACAACATATGTTTTAAATATAGGAGTACCATTTGAAAAACTATCTCCTCCTCCTGCTTCATTAATTGCACTCAAGGTATCACCATACATTGCAGTAGACTTAGCATTAATAACACTTTCTCCTGGACTTACTAGGATTGGAATATTATCAGATGTAGAATTACCAATTCCAGTAATCAATCCTCCACTTGCGAATTTACTTTCACTATTAACAGTTGCAGTAGGTGCTGATGGTTTAGTTGGAAGTTCAGCTGAAAGAATCTTAGCATTTTGAATAGCACCCATTACACCAGTAATACCAGCTAAAACATATGAATATGGTGGTGGATTTGAAGAAAGTGCTTGAAGAACACCTGAAGCAATTTGGATATTAGCTTGAACTAAAGCTAAATTTCTTTCATACTTAGCAGATTTATCTTCAGCATCAAAACTTGCACCAATAACTTGGTTTAACTGAGATAATACCATACTTGCTAATTGCATTTTCTGTTTAGCTGACCACTTTTCAGTTTCAACACTAAAATTAGCACTCTCTTTTATTAATTCCTTTTTCCTTTGTTCATAAGCTTCTTCACTAATTCGTTTTTGTTCATGAAGATTCTCTAACATCTCTAACTCTTTTTGATTCTGAGCTAGTTTATAACTTAATGTACTTTCATTAAGATTTTTTATGTAGTCTTGTTCATTTTGAAAAATAGCAAGAACCTTATCAACTTCGCTTTCAAAAACTTCTTCATCAGGAACTTCAATAAATTCTAACTTAACTAAATCTTGTTCAGCCATCGTCTGTGCATCTAACATTGAAGAAATCATATTACGCCAAAATCTAGTATTTTCTTCACTAAGTTCATTTAACCTTTCTTTAGATTCACTAGTCTTTGTACCAAATTCAGAAAGTCTCATATTAATCAAAGCTAAAGCGCCTTCCATCTTTTCCCATTCAGCAAGGTTCATTTCTTTTTCTAATTCAGTTAGTCCTTCAGTACTTCGATCAAAACCTTCCATTAATTCTTCAAGAGCAGCTTTAGCTGATAAAACAGCATTCTTATTTAAATCATTAAGTTTATTTTTTAATTCATCTAATCCAACTGTTAAATCAGCAGTGCCATCAATAAATTCACCAAATTCAATATTAAATTGACCAATTCCAAATTCTCCTAAAATAGTTTTACCAAATTCAGCATCAACTTCAGTTAAAGCATCGGCTAAATCCCAAGTACTATCAGCTGCTTCTGAAGTTCTATTTGCATAAACCAACATAGCCGCAGCTGCTGCTCCTAATGCTAAAACAATTAAACCAATTGGATTTGCAGACATTGCTGCATTTAATTTGACTTGAGCAAGAGTCCATAATTTAGTAGCTGCTTGAACTGACTCAGCTGCACCTCTAAATCCTTGAGCGATAGCCATACCTGTAGCAACAGTACTAACCATCTGTTCCATGCTTTCATTCGCATCATCACCTAAAACAGCAACCGCTGTGATACCAGCAGTAATACCACTAGCCATTCTACCGAATTCAGAAGTTATACGTTCTGCATCAAGTCCTTCAAAGGACATATTTAGATTTTTAACCTTACCTTCTGTTAATTTAATTTCATTAGCAAGATCTCTAAACTCTTTTGTTCCGACTTCAGTATTCTCTTTTAATTTACTTTTCATCTCAGTTAATCGCTCTTCCATCTTTGCAAGAGTTTTTACTGATTCGTCAGCATTTACATCGAGATTATAAATGATAGTTTCTGCCATTTTATTATTACATTTTTAAAGAAACTGAATTTAATAATTCAATTACTTTCTCTTCAAGGTCTTCATCAGAAATACCAGACTTAGATAGATATATAGCACTACGTAAAATGCTGATGAATAATACACAACTTAAAACAATATTCATTGTTAATTTTTCTTTAAATAAGTCTGCTCTTTCTTCTATTTTACTTGGTTCATATTCTTCTTTTAGATTAGCCTTTTCTGATTTAATAAAATCTAAAATATTACGCTTCTTCTTTTTATTAGATGGAATATACATTAATGCCATAATAGTATGAAGATTTTTATTAACTAAACCAGGTTCTGATAATTTTGTTAAATCACTATATTTTCCAATATTCATATTTGAAAAATTGCTATCAAATTCATACCATACACCATCTAATTCAAAATGTTGAACAAAAGCTGATGGACCTGTTTTAAATATAGTTGTTGCAAGGTTATTTAGAGTTTTCAAACTTTCTATTTTCAAAATGCTAATTAACTCTTTATCCATTCCACTAAGAATAGAAATTACTTCGATCATATCATCAATTGAAGTTCTATCTTCTCCTAATTCCATGATTCTTTGATACTTATCGATAACAAGTTCTTCCATTGAACTTGGCATTTCATAAATTTTATCGTTCACATTTAATTTAATCATATTTTATTTATTTTTTTAACAACTTGTTAATAAAGTTACTTCTACATATCCATCTACATTTAATAAGCTTAAATCCATACATTCAGAATCAAAATATTCATCTGGTTTTAATTTTCCTTCATAATATGTATCAGACTGAGACGTATAATTATAACTAATTGCGATTAAAGATTTATTTACAATTCTATATGTTGCATATGTTACAGTACATGAACAATCATCAACACAATCACCAGTATCAATAACAACTCCATTACTATTAATTTGATGATATTCTTTATCATTCAAACTATAATAACCAATATCTGCTGCTTCAAGACCAGATGCTCCATATTCAAATAAAACTGATACTTCAGACCATACATCTTCAATTGCATAAACTACTGTCTCTACTCCATTACAACATACATCACAAGCACTAGTTGCATGATACTTAACTTTATAAGGATATACTTTAGTTTCAATACTATCACAATTACATAAACTAACATCATAAGATTCTAAAATAGCACCATTATTTCCAACATATCGACTTACAACTCCATTACTATACCATCCTTCATCTGCAAATATGATTCCACTTGGGCCATCATATAAATAAGCACTTGTTGCTAAAGTTTGATTATCTCCATAATAAGTAGATGAAGTTAAATTAGTATGACAAAATGGAATACATGGTTGAGCTTTAGATTCTTCATAATATAAATCTAATTCAGTATAAGTTACAGAACCAGAAACTCCACCACTCATAACAAGACTTGCTAAATACTCAAATGATTCACTTACTCTTGATGGGAAAACTAACTCATATGTATTTGGACTAGATCTCTCAACCTCATTTGAAGATAATATAAAGCCAGAAGCATTACTTACATATAATCCACTAGTCATAGTTGCTGAGGGTTCATTAGAGGTGAAAACGACCTTAGCATATAGATTATTATCAACTGTGAATGTCTGTGTCTCTGGTGACATAGATGGATTTGTTTCATTAACTCTTAAAGACCCATAACTTATCCAAGAATTACCATCTTTAGAAACAAATAATTCTCCAGAAGTTTCATAATTATCAATATCAATTATAATAGAAATTGTTATACTAACATCGCCTGTACATTGAGAGCAAGTATTCGTTAAAATAAATGAATCAATATTACCAGCTGGAGTTACATGAGCAATATAATTACCTAATCTGTAATATCCAATAGGAGCTAAAGTAGAACCAGTATTATCAATATATAAATTAGATGATGCAGAAAAAGTAGATTCTTTAGAATAAACTGTTTCAATTATATTTGAACAATATGCATTACATGCACTTGACGTACTATACTGTGTTTCATATTGATAATAAAATTCATCAACACAATCATCTAATTTAATATAACTAATGTTCTTACCATTATTTCCTATTTCGATTGCTTCACTAGCATTTGTTGATTCTCTATAATATCCAATAGGAGCAGGAATTGTAGATCCACTATCTAACCATAAATCATTAGAATCTAAGAAAATATCTCCACTAGGACTAGCATAAACTGTCATTGGTATTCCACTTACTATTGTATCACATGGATTATTTGCTCTTAAAACATCATATGCTTGAGTTGTAAAGGTTCCACAATTACAAGTTGCAGGATTTACACTGAATATAATATCTCCAAATGTTCCAACTAAGACTTCATATGTTCCATCACTATAATAGTTTGGAGTTGCATATGTTATACCATAAGGATCAAGATAAATATTGTTTGAATCATTTAAATTTGTTCCATCAATATAATAAGTATTAAAAGTTGCACAATTAGGATTCTGTGAACAACAATAAGCAGTACATACTTTAGGAGCCATTGCTAATTCAATTGAAGTATACATAGAAGGTTCAGCTAATGGTACTGAAAAATTACTTCCAACTTTAATTAATTCAACTTTACATGAAGAAATAGATCCTAATACATAATCACTAACTTTATTAACAAAATACCATTCATCTCTAACATAATAGTAATTATTATATCTTAAATTTCGAATATCTTCTTCATCTAAAATAAAATATGCTTCTACTTTTCTTGAATAAGGATCATATACTAAATCATACCATTTTTTCCAATATTCAGTATATGCGGTTGAATTAGTATTCCAAGTATCAATATTTGCAGATTCAATATCAAAAACTGGCTTAGTATTTTTCCAATTTAAATCAAAACTACCTTCTTGCGGTGGATAGTTTGTATAATTACTAAACATAGGAACCTTTGACATTGTAATAGGAGTTCCAGTTCCTTGATTATCACTAGCTAAATACCAAGTAAGCGCAGTAGATACTGAATCATATCCATTCCAATAAGCTAATCGAATCTTAGGTATAATTGGTTCTCTTTTACCTGCATCAGTTCCTTCACTAGCACCAGAATCTTTACAAACATGAGGTACTATAAATTTCTTTGCATTACTACTACTTCCAGATTTCCATCCTATTGTATCAAGCATTAATGGTGAAAAGATAGTATCAATTGTAGTTGTTCCGATTAATAACTCATTGTTACTATCAATTGTTAATTGACCAAATACTTTATCATCATTAGACTTTGAATACTCATCATTCAAATAATCACTATCACTTTGATCTTTAAAAATTAAAGTTCGACTTTGATTATCAAATAAAGGCTGAATTGATAAACTCTTAGATGAATCAAGTTTATTTGTCCAATCAATTGTAGTTCCTTCATCTATCCAAGTAGTCCAAGGTGTTATAATAAACTGATTTCTAACATTAGGATCAGGAACCATTACTAAATTAAACTTAGTAATAATAGATTTCACAAAATCTATTTTCTTAATATCATTAGGAAGAAGACTCGCGAGATTAAGAAAATTACCTGAATCATCACATCTAAAAGTATTTCCATAATACTTTGCTTCAGGCAATCCACTTAATGAACAACTAGGATATGGAGCAGGAACGGTTGACTTAGCAACTAATTTAACACGTTGTCCTACTGCTAAATTTACAACAATTGAAGTATCTATAATGGTTTGTTGTTTCACAAGTCCTGCTTCATGAGCAGTACCTAATACTAAATTAGTATCTGCATCTACAATATAAAGATAATGATCACAATCACTAAGTAATGGATAACACTCATTAGGAATAACAAAGAATGTCCCAGTCACATCAAAAGTATGAAGTTGAGAAGACTGTGCAGTATAAATACCTGTTTCAGAATTATGAACCTTTGCATAATCATAATATTCTCTATCACAAATAATAGTTTGATTAGAATTTGCTAATACTCTATATTGAGTAGAATTATATGCATGAAAATTAGCAGATGATGAAAACAAAGCTCTATCTTCAATATCACTAATTATATAAAGATTTTTAAATCTATCTTGAGATGGATATGTAGATTCTAAATTAGAATCATTTGTTCCTAATAATGAAGAAATATAAGTAAAACCAGCATCTGATAAAATCTTATCAAAAATAGCTTTAGCTTGAATTTGAGGTTTCATTTGTTCCCACCAATATGGGTAATTCTGATTAGTAAAAGAACCTGAATAATTCGTAATTAATCCTGATGAATTGCTAAAACCATCTGAAATAGTAGAAGTCAAATATGAAGGAATATTATCTTCATTATAATCATATCCCCATTCAATTAAACCATATATGATCTTTCCATTTTTAAGATCTTGATTCCATGAACTGCGTAAAGCTTGTAAAGTTACTTGATGCGAGAGTTCAGATAAATCTAATTCATTTAAGAATCCTCCTCCTATCTTTGAACTCAAATTATTAACTTCACCCATAAAAATAATCTCATACTCAATATTTCTATCATTTCCAAAATGATTTATACTTAATAATCGAATATTTCCATCTTTAAAATGAGTTCCATTAGAAAGAATATATGCATCAACTTTTCGAGTAATATCAAAAGTAATACCATTAACATTAAACGCATCTTTAAAAAATCTACCATTATTTGCAGTATGAGGTATCTTAAACTTTTTTGAAAAATCAGATTTAACTTCTGCTGGTTTCTCAACATCTTGTGCTTGAAAAGTTAACTTAATCGGTTCATCTTTAGATAAATCCAATCTTTGATACGTATCAGTATCTTGGTTTTTTGCGAATAATTGTATCATTAGATAGTATTTTGTATTTTCATTGGCATAACTAACTCTATTTCAAATTTGCCTTGTATAAGCTTATTTTGCTTATAATTCTTAGTTACATATGATTTATTCTTTAATTTAACAGTATATGGATAATAATCACTAAAAGTATTATTTGAATCATGAATATATGCCATAACTTGAGGAGAAGACTGTAATCCATTAAGTAATTCAATTTGATCTTCATCTAACCAATCACTCTCGATACTATAAGTAGTCTTTATCATTTTATTATATGGCTTAACTCCACCTAATATTCCTAATCTATTAATTGTATATGGTCCAGATATAGTATCAACTGGAGAAGGACCTTGACTCCATTTCATTTGCTCAGAATACATCGTATCTTCAGTAAACTCAATAGTCTTCTCATTCTTAACTTCAAAATTTAAATAATCTCGACCTCCTAATGTATTTAACCAAGATAATCTAACTCTTTCATATAATGGATTATCACAAGACTCTTTAATAGTAATCTTAGTCGTTTTAGTAATAGGATCAACAAAAGTAAAAGTTCCTTCAGCACCATGATCATACCCAGTAATTTCAATACTATATCCTTCTTGAAATTTAACTATAGCACTAATACCTAAAGCTGTTACTAAATCATTAGGTGATGCTAGCACATGAATCATATGATAATCAGGATCTTCTAAATCAGTAAATGATGAAGTTGGAGTTAATCTTTGATTTCCACCTTTAGAAGCAGTAACAGGAACATCTTGAGTTGATAGAGTAGTGCCTGAAGCATCCTTAAATACAAATCTAAATCCATATATGACTCTATCTTTTTCAGCTTCATCTGGTGAATAATTCAAATAACTTAAAACTGCCTTATCATATGCATACATAGTTAAATTTAAACTTGAAAAACTTAATGGATATGAGGTTCCTTCAATTCTATCAAAAATTTTATTAGCTCCGCCATCTTTTATCCAAGGATTACTACCTATAACACCAGCATCAGTTGGATTCGATAAATGATATTGCTGTTGATGATCTTCTAAAGAACAACCCCATACAAAAATAGGTAAATCTCTCGAGTCATATGATGAATACATAGTATATTCAGGATCTCCAATATTTCCACTATCATTTCCTAATCCATTATACGTATAAAGAACTCCAGAAACCTTATATTCTTCACCAACTTTAATATACATTTTCTTTGATAAATAATTATTATCTTCATAAACCTTACCATTAATGTAATCAATTGTAGTTTCTCCATTAGTAATTGGAGCATCTTCGTTACTATAATCAATATAACTCTGTGCGATACTCGAAATATCAAGCATACCATAACCATTTGGATTTGGACGCTGTCTTATTCTTGCGACCTTAGTCATTGTTGATCCTATATTAACATAGACATCAAAAATATATCTCATATCTTCATATGTATAATACTGACTATAACATGTAAATATTATAGGATTATATGCTGGACTTTGGTATGAAGGTCTATATAAATACGATTGATTAGTTGATATTGCCATTTCTATTTTTATTTTTTAAATACTCCTCTTCTAATGTTACTTTATCTTTACGATAAGCTAAGAAATTAAAGAAATTATTTACACTCAATTTTGTAACTTCTTCTAATCTAGTTGGATCTTCATTAATTGAAATTAAAGTCGAATACCAATTTCGAATATTCCTAATATGCTTAGGCTCTAAATTATCTTCATCTTCTAACTCTCCATCAAAAAGACCTTTATAATTATGCATTATCATATTTGCATAATTAAAATAATAATGTATTGATTTTCCTGAATATTTAATAGGCAAATCAATAAAGATATCAGCTCTTTTCTTAGCATCTTCGACATCATACTCTGAATCAATAGGCCTATATAAAATAGCTAACATATCATGTAACTTAGTATACCGCTGAGGGTCCCTATTAATAATATCCATATCAATAAATTCTCCAATTGTTAATTTATTAAGATCAATAAACTCATATGTAATATTATTAAATGAAAAGGTTTTATAAAAAGTCGAAGTCTCTGCTAAATTCAAATTATTCTTAAGAAAATCAATCCAAATATCTAAGAACTCCTCTCTTCCTAGATTTCTTAATATATATAATGGACAATTACTAAATTCTGAAATAATATCTAATTTAGAATGAACATTATTCTCCATCAACTTATTTTGGATTTCATAGAACTCCTTAATTGTGATTTCCTTAATATAATATTTTTTATCTAATAAAAACATTACTTTAATTTTTTTGATAAATCAGAAATAGTATGATCTATAAAAGTTCTCATAGTTAAATCTAATTCTTCTCGAATCAACTTATCAAAATCAGGTCTAGTTCCTCTTAAACTTAACCAATATTGAGGTCTAATTCCCATATTTGCTTTACTATATTCTTGGAAAGATCTACCAAACCAAGATTGACTCTCAGCTTCTATGTCTCTGTGAATCCTAGTTCCAAATAATGTATACTTACCATGATCAACATAATCAATCTTTAATTTCCATACATCTTCTTCAAAAACCCATTCATATGATAAGCTTCTTTGCAATTCACCTGTAGAAAACGGATTTCTTGAAGGAATAGGAACTTGAGTCGAAACCTTCTTCAATGCTAAATTGATTATCTTATTTCCTATAGATCGAATTTGCTTATCACTTAAGTCTTTGAATCTAGCCATTATTTAATAGGATTATTTGTACAATTATCTAATGGAGTCAAAGCTTCAATTCTTACTTGGAATGTCCAACCGCTAACATCATTAATAAATCTTTCGACAAATGGAGTAATCCTTAAAGGCATAGAAATATTAAATCGATAAGTTCCCCAATCAGTCATAGTATACTTAGCAATAATATCTCTTCCAATTTCTAACATCTGACTCTGAGCTCTAATTTGCAAATCTAAATCTTCAGCATCAACCAAATCCATAATAATCATATCAAATTCAAAAATTGTAGTTGACATACCAAGAGTTGATGGCTGCGCAACTAAATGAATATAAGGATATGTAATATTAGGTAATTCGTTATCTGGTAATTCAACACTAGAAATTGGTCCTATTCTAAAAGATTGAACTGCAGGATGAGACTCTATAATTGATCTAAAACTATTGATTACACTATAATATGTATCTGCCATTATTTATTTATTTATTTTTAAATATAAAAAGTTACAATGTTGAACGACTTATCTACCATATGCATAACTTTTTTTAGGACCCATTACTGCATACTCATTTGTTGGTCCATCTACTACTAAAGCATACCTCATAGCATCTAATAAGTGATCGTGCTTCTTAATTGGTTTATCATTTAATGGATTCCATGCATATAAATCTACTTCAGCATGTAAGTTCTCTGATGATGGATCCATATAAACTGTAAGTTCTTTGATTTTTTCAATTCCGTAATTTACGCTTCCTTTATATGCCGGTAAAACAGTAAAACCATATTCAGATAAAGCATCTATTGATCTAGGTTCAGCACTATCAGCAATAATAATATCTTTCTTAGTAATACCATAATCCTTTAAAATATTAGCTAATGAACTGATTCTTAAATCAATAGAATAAACTAATTCTTTAACATAAACATTATTATTCTTCTTCAAAGTTTCAACAACAGCAAGTTGATCATTTGCAAAACCCCAATCTAATCCAATGACTCTTTCATAATCAATAGATGGATCAGGCTTACCAACTTTAAAATCAGTATAAATTTGACCTTGAACACTATCTCTGAACTCTCCTAAAATATGATGTTTATAATAAGCATTATCATTGACTTCAGCCATATCCCATTCAAGTACCTTACTTGGATCAAGGTTTTCAATATTATCTTTATATGTAGTATGAATAAAAATATGAGTTGAATTCCATTTAGGATTAGGATGGTGTACATCATTAATAAACCATCTTTTAAAAATCCAATGTCTTTTAGAACCAGGATTAAATACAACGAAAATCTTTCGCTCTACTCCTTTTGTTCTAAGAGTATCGATTACCTTAATATATTCTTCTTCACTTGGTAATTCTTGTGCTTCATCTATAATTGCATGAGTAATTGAAGCAAGACCTTTTCCTTTAGCTGATTGAGTTGCATCACTTAATTTAAAAGAGTGAGTAATAATCATATTATCATTTAACTTATTAATAATTTCTTCTCCTTTAATAATGACATACTGTGATAAACCAAATAATTCTAATAAATCAATTATATCTCTATAAATAGACATCTTAACAGACCTCGAAGTATACCTAGAAATCATTCCTCTAAAGAATTCATCACCAAATAATTTCATAATAAAATAAACAGCAACTTGAGTAGACTTTCCAGATCCTCTTCCTCCTGAAATTATCGCATAAGGTCTATCGTCATAAAAAAGACTTGAATATGCATTTAATATTTTAAATTCATGAATTCTTTCCATTATATAAGATCCCAAAGACTATTTGCAGTATGCTGTATATAAGAAATTTGAATAGTATTGTCTCTAACCTCATCTTCAATTAAATAAACTAATTCAGTAAGCTGAATTTGTGATAAATAACTATTTAGATTAAATAATAAATACCTTCGACTCACTCTACCAATATCAGACTTAACTAAACTATAATCAATATTTAAAATAACTAAATATTCATTAACTAACCTATCTAAATACTCATCAAAATCATCATTTCCTGGATTAGAATAAGAAATTAAAACATTACTTAAAATCATATGACAATATTATTTTCTTTAATATATCTATCCATATAAGACAAAGCTTTCTTCTTTGAATAAGTTTTATAAATAATATATAACTCTAAATCTTTTTGATATGCTTTGTGCCCTTTAGTATTCCTTAATATTTGTTTATTTGAATATGGGTTCTTTGCAACACCAATATAAAGAACTTCATCATCATATACTAATTGAAAAACTTTATAATCTTTAAAACTATTCATAACTATCTATATTTTTATTCAAGAATAATACAAGAATCAATATCAAAACCTCTATTTCTACAATAACTTTTATAATGCTGCAAATTTGATCTATGATTATCTGGACAAATTACCTTAGTATCTCTAAGCCTCTTTAAATGTCCTGAATCTCTAGCATATGCTCCAACTTTCTTACCATTAACAGGCCCATATTTTCTACCGATTTCCTTAAAAATCTTTCTCCTTTTCTTCAAAACTTCTAAATCTCTAGGATTTCTAGTATTTTGTTCATAAAGTTCCCTCTCGTATGTTTTGTATGCATAATACTCTTTAGTTGATTGATATATCACCTCAACTTTATCATCATTTAAAAGGCTTCTTAATGCATCAACATTACCTTTCGTTATATAAACTTTAGAATTAACTTTGTAAACTGTATATGTTGTCATATATTATATTTTCTACATTCTTTTTTTAATCTTGATATAACTCTTCTTACACATGATTGACAACTTGTAATTTGCATATTCTCATGAGTAACATCATTATACAAATCAAAAATTTCCTTAATTTGAGATTGATTAAATGATGGTAATAATGAATACTTTATCTTAAAATCAACTAATCTTTGCTTTAATTCCATTAATAATCTAATATTTTTTCTATAAATAAATCGATTGCACCTGCACTAAACATAAATAAAATAGAAAGCCATCCATAACCAAAAAATAACATAACGATTAATGTAAACCATTGTGATAAACAAAAACTACATAAAAATGGTTTATTTAATGAATTATCTTTTCTAGTTAATAATACACTAACTATCCTTATCAATTTTTGATAAATCTGATTCCTCACCAGCGATATACTTAGTAAGCAAATCATTAATATCATCAACAGTTGCTGCTTTTCTAGATTCATTTTTACTAATTTTTTTTACAAACTTACAACCTTTAACTTCTCCATTATGAACATTAATCTTAGGTTTTTTAATATTATAAATATTTGCTTTAGTTATAATATTATTTTCAAGATTTGTAGGTAATGAATGAAACTGCTTATCCTTACCTACAAAAGACCATATAATTGGTCGATTCTTAACAACTTTATTATTTATTTTAAATTCAATCATATTATATATTATTTTTTATGTACTCTCTAACTCTTCTTATTGTTAAACTAATTGAAGTCCTTGGTATTAATGTTAATTCTGATAAGGTTTTATAATTATGCTGACCTTCAGTAAACAATTTAAATAATTCTCTATCATACCAAGGCAATTGATCTAATAATAATTTAATTCTTGACACATCTAAGTCTTCTTCTTTTTCTTCTTTCGCATCTCCTAAAATCGGAAGAGATCGCTTAACATAGTTTCTATAAAAAGGACCAGTTACGGAACGCTGCTGAGTCATCATCATTCTAATTATATAAAAACGAGTTCCTCCTGAATCTAATATTTCTTGCATATTCTTTTTATATGAAAAATCTACAATACAATAATGCAAAAGATCTAAAGCTAATGGAGAATTTCCACTTATTTTATTTGCTGCTTCAACTAATGCGTCATAGTCTTGTTTTAAATATTCATTATATGTCACATACTAAATAATTTTTAATATTTTACACACTTTATCTATTTAGATTTTTAAATAAAAAAAGCATATATTTTTATATATATGCCTTCCTTTGTTTTTTTTTAATCTTCTTTAATTGCGACAAAATGGGTAATCCAATGTTTACCTGATTTAGCTTTAGGGTTTACGTAAACTCTATCGAAATTATTATACATAATATCTAAGACTTCTTGGAATTTTTCTTCTCTATTTTTAGAAAGTTCACGATAATGAAAATGATATTCAATCATACAAATACGAATATTACTCCAATCTTTTATTGCTTTGATTAAATTATATTCTAATCCTTCAATATCCATTTTAATAGCAGTTACTCCATCTAAAACCTCATTTATATTAATTGCATCAACTTCTATAACATCTCTACCTTTTACACTTTGTAAAGTATGTTTTCCTGAATCAGTTGATAAATATAAATTAACTTTTTTATTATCTAAATCAGATACTGCTTTATTATGAATAATACACTTATCATAAACACCATTCAATTTTAAATTCATCTTTGCAAATTGAACATTATTAATAAATGGTTCATATGAAATTACTTTATCTATTTTTGGAAATTGAGTTAACATTCTAACTGCAAATAATCCAATATGTCCACCTAAATCTAACCAAACATCTTCTCGATTTAAAAATTCTAAATCTAAAGGTTCATAATTATTTACATTATATTTTTCATAAAATAATGGATTAATATACTCTCCACCAGTTGGATGCTTTGAAATATTTTGCTTTATATTAAGCCGAATTTCATCCTTAGATCTTACTAATAGTTTATAATCAAAATATTGAGTTTTTCGATTATAAATTTCTAGAGTTTTAGCTTCCTTAGCTTCTTCTATACTACAAATTGCATTCATAATTAGTTTAGTTTTTTTTTATTTATCTGGCATTACAATATTAATTGGGTTTTCTAAAGTAATGTCATTTTCTGTTTTCTTAGGTACAACAAACGGTGATAATTTAATTAAAAAATCTAAAGCTTTTGCTGGATCATCAGCTGCTACTCTATCTAACCATCTTTGTACTTTAGGTACATTATTTGTCAATAAAGCAGTATAAGCTTTCTTAATAGCAATTGTATCTTTATTAGATCCACCTTTAGGCCTACCATTTGGATTCCCCGATACTCCTTTTTGAAACATCTTTTTTTATTTTTTTTAAATAAAGCTTTAATAGCCTTTCATTTTTATAATAACTTGGATATCGTCTACACAATATCACATTAGTCTTCACATGATTCAGTTTCATTATAGTTATAACGCTGTTTTTTATTATAATATTTTGAAGAAGTTTGAATACCACAAAAGAATGGAGATTCTTTATTAGGTGCAACACCATCACTTAAAACATATTGTGAATATGCAGGATATAAACTTGAATTATTCTTTAAATAAGTTTGAAGTTTTTTAAGATAAGATTCAGCTACATCCATTGCAACTTCTCTTAAATATTTTAATTCATCTAATCCGATATTTTGACTTGATTCAGAACCTGGTTTCAATACTGATTTTTGAAAAACCTTATAAGTTAATCCTGGTAAACAATAATAATATGCAAGATTACATAAAGCAGGTCCAATAAAATCATCAAGAATTGTTCTATTAACAGTTGTCAATGATGAATTAACTACTTGCTTAGATAATTGATTATAAAAAGTCGATCCTAAAATTTCTTGGAGTACTAAGTTTTGTGCAGTTAAGATGTGTGGTGTTAAATCAGTAGGTGATACACTTGCGTGAACTGCGGTGAACGCACGTAATTTTTCTTCAGATACTAATAATGCTTGATTAGCTGACATAATTTAATTTATTATTTTTATTCAATTGCATTCGCTGCTTTTTGTGAATCTAGTAACTTATTTGGTATGATCTGCAATTCTTTATCCTTATAACCTTTATACAATAAAAGATTATTAAACACTTTTAATAAACTAGTCTGCTTAGGTTTAGCAATTGTTGATTGAAATAATTGATAAGCTACAACAATCTCATCAGCATTTGAACTAAAGCCTGAAGGATCTGAATAAATACCAACTAATTTAGGTGATGATATTCTATGTGCAGTTAAAATTCTTGAAACAATTCTATCATTTAAAACATTATAATAATCATCATTAACTGCATCCAATGGAGTAATTTCAGCAGCATGATCTTTATCTCGATTAAATAATAACATAAATTTACCTACATTATCAGTTCCAGCATATGCTTCTGCAATATTATCATAAATTTCTTCTCTTTCTTCCATTGTTGAAGGAATTCCATTATTCAAACTTATGATTAATGAAGGAGCTAAACTGTTTTGAAGATTACTTAAATGAAATTTTGATATTTCATTATCAATAAGAATATCATTTATTCCTGCTGAATATGATGGAACTGGATAATATGATGCACCTGGATTATAATCAAAATAATATAAAATTTGACTAGGATTATCAATTGCTTCTTCTTTATTAAAACTACAATATGAAACTGGTTTATGTTTTCTAGTTGATTCCCAATTTGCAGAATAATAATATTCATTAACAATATCATTTTCATCCATATAACCTGATCGAATATTCGCAAAATCAATATGATAAAATTCTGCAATAGTTTTTCCATCATTTGACCAAACTACGTTGACTGCAAATCCTCCATATGTAATTAAATCAAAAGCAACTTTTTTAAAAACATCATTCCAACTTTCATTTGGATTTGCATATTTGATCAAATAATTATCAACATCATCTTCAAAGGAAAGACCTTCTCCTACAACAGCATATAATGTTGATAAAATTGAAGTTCTATGAATTGAACTTTGATGAAGTAATGAATTAATAAATTGAGGATAAAGATTATCTACTCCATATGATACATAATTTTTTCCAATTCGTTCTATGAACTTAGGAATTACGAGTTCTGACCGATTTACGGTATTGAAAAGATATTTCTGTTCTTTCATACTTGTTTTTATTTGATTTTATATATATGATAATGCATATATGTCATATTTTTTATAAATTAAAATAGAGACATTCTAAGAGGCTTAGACTAGTTAGATGATAAAATACTTATCTTTACTATTTAAAATGATCTGGGTCTTTCTCTGATGTTCTGATTAATATTTTAATCATACTGATAAAGTTTATTTATTTACTTATTGATAAAGGTACTTAGGAAAAAGAACTTAGGATAAAAATTTTTTATTAAAAAAATTTAAATGAAAAAGAATAAGAGCTCACCTATATTCTTATTCTTTTCTTTTAAGAAAAGATAGAATATCGCCCGAGTCGCGCGCAGCCGCGTCAACGTACCCGAGCGTCGTACACCCGCGTCAACGTGCGCGCCCCCGCGCGCGGAATCCTTTTAATTTCAAATTGATCAAACTGATAAAGGTACTTAGGAAAAAGAACTTAGGATAAAAATTTTTTTTATTAAAAAAAAATTAAAAGAAATTAGAAATCAAAAAATAATAAAATTGATCGAATTATTTTGAATTTATTAGGTTTATCTTTAAAAAAAAAATTTTATTATTTTTTTTTTTAATACTAAGCACAGTATGGACCGATGTAAGAAGAAAAAGAAGAATGATTCAGAAGTTTTGAATCTGCTGAAGCAAAATTCTTTTGATCTTCTATCACTATTTTTAAATTAGTTTTTATTTTCATAAGTATAGTTATTAACAATTTGAAAAAAGTTATTAACAATTTGAAAAGTTATTAACAATTTAAAACTTATTGAATACTTATAAATATATAAATATATGAAAGTGATAAAAGACAATTTAGTTAAGATATTAATAATCATAATTTTATTATTAGGTTTTTCAATATCTTATTTCTATAAATTGAATAATAAATTGAGACTTGAAAACACTAAATTAACTCAAGAAACTGAAATTTATTCAAATAATATTATTGCGATAAATGATACTATTGAATTTTGGAAAGATAAATCTAATAATTACTTTTCAGAAAAGAAAATATTATCTGCTACTAATGAAATGTTATTAAATCAATATAATCTTGAACATGAAAAATATTTAAAGTTATTCAAAGATTATAATAAAAATAATAAAATGATTGCTTATTTAGAAAGTACAGTAATATTTAAAGATAGTATTATTCAAGAATTGTCAAATAATTTTAATTATAATAATAGTTTTATAAAAAACGATTCGATTTTAGTTTTAAATATTGAAAAAGTTTATGATTCTTTAAATTATTATAAATTATATGGTAATATTGTAACAACAATCAAAGAAAATAAATTAATTGCAGGAAAACTAAATTTACATAATGATTTTTCAATAAAATTAAATTTAGGAATAACAATTGATGATAAAACTAAACAAGCTAAAATTGTTTCAAAATCAGCATTTCCTGCAAAAGTATATTTAGATGGAATAACTGAAATAGAATCTATAATTAATAAAAAACCAAAAAGATATATTGGAATAGGTTTGACTTTAGGATATGGTTCAACCTTACAACAAAATCCAACATTAAGTCCTTTTATTGGAATAGGAGTTTTTTATACTCCAAAATGGTTAACTTTTAAAATATATTAATAATATGGATGAATTAGTTATATTATCAGGATCTATAATGTATGATCCAGTTCCTAAAATACGATACAAAAGAGTTGACTTCTTATCTTTTCAATTATATGTAAATTATATTCATAATAGAAAAAAAGAAGCAATTCCTGGTACTATAATAACAATATGGGTAAAATATCCACTTTCAAAAGAATTATATGCATCAATCTTTTCAGGAGATAAAGTTAAAGTAGAAGGAACTTTAGATAAAATTCCAGTTATTAACAATGGAATAACTAGAAATAGAGAGATTTTACATTTAAAAAAATTAACTATCGATAAATTTGCTTAATTATTTTAGTACCACTACTCAAATGTTCTCGATATGCAATTTTACGATTATGTAATTTCTTTAAACTTATATGAATCCATAATGGACTTTCATTAGTACACCAACCTTCTTCAAAAGCACCACTCCAAACAATACAATCATATGGATAATTATGATAAATATATTCAAATAATTCATTATTTGGTAGATTATCATCAATGCTTGTAATATCCATAGCAGTTCCTTCAGTATGAGGACCTATTTTACGACCTAATTGTTGACATAAATGCTTACTTCTAAAACAATCTAAAATTAAAACACGATCTCCAAATTCTTCATATAATCTATCATAAAAGCCAGTTCCTAATATTTGTAAAGCTTTTTTTTGTCTAACATTAGGTCGATTTGTATTACTACAATTAGCTTTTTCATAAGTTAAATGTTTTGAAAATAAAATATTAGATTGGTTCATCGGTTGATTCAGAATCTTCATATGTTCTATAAGTTTCATCTGATCTTCCAGTTTCTCTATAGTAGTCATAAGGTCTTGGTCTTGATAATTTTCTTATACCTAATAATGCTGCACCTGCATAAATTAAAGAAATACTTGAAATTAATAAATCTTGTTTATCTATTCCTATAATTAATAAGATGACCCCAGTGATGTAGCTTAATCCTCCTATCATAACTATTAATAAGCCAGCTAATCCACTCGCAGAAGGCTTCCCTGATGTATTTGAGGATATATTCTTAAAATATTTAGATTTTGTCATCTTTATGATACCTATTATGATTAATTTTTAATTCAATGACAGTATCTTCGACCTTATCTAAGCGATTTGCATGGTCTTTAATAATATTAGTAATATCATTTAGTGTTTTATTTGTTGCTTTAAATTGAGAATCTGTTGAATTTCCTAAAATTAATATATTAGTATTCATTTCATTCATAGTATGATCAAGACTAGATAAAGTACGTACTAATTCTTTCTCTGTTTTTTCTGATTTAATAATAAAGCTTCTTATAAAGAACCACATTACACCAAATAAACCAGTGATTATTATTCCTGCAATCTTTAAGATAAGGTCTAGATTTTCTGCCATTTTATTTTATTTTATTTTAGACTGTCCAATTACTATAAGCTAGTCCTGATCCAGCATTATATAATTTGTCAATATCATCTTGTGTTAATGCTCTATTCCAAAAGCATGTTTGGTCCATATAACCTAAATATGGATTCCAATTGCCAGTTTGTAAATAACCAATTCTAACATTAGCATTTCCAGTATAGGCATTTGTATTTGTTCGAGTTATATCACTTCCTAATTGTGATCCATTAACATAAAGTCTAATAGTATCACCAATAGTCATTGTCACCATATACCAAGTTGATGCTGAAAAGCTATAACTTTCATTAAAGGTGTCGCCTAATACTGACCCATATAAACTACCACTAGCAAATGTCCATAAACCAATATTACCTTCATCGGTTGGCACTACGAATATACCTCTATCAGAAGGTTCATAACTACTACCTCTATTTATCCATGTATTAAATGAAAAATCACTAGTTGTTGATGAAAACCCATTATAAGTTGATGTGATTCCGCCTAATGTTCCCCATAACCAATAGCATTTATCAATTTTTCCAGTTTGATTGATCGTAACGTGTGATGCGTTTATTGATCCTGAGTTCGTAGAGGTTTCATCACTTGCAGTTGTGCCAGATGTTTCATCTAATTCATACACAGTTATCAAATTAGTAAATAAGTTTGGTTCTAAATATGGATGATATGTGTCATCCATTAAAATCTTTCCATTTCCTGAATCAATTTTTATTTTATTCATTTCGTCTTTCATATTTGTTTATTTTCTTATTATTTATAAGA